>JAHDBB010000418.1 GCA_020630635.1 Chitinophagales bacterium | reverse complement strand
GGATACGGCTGTTTATTATTTGACTTGGGATGATTCGGAGGATAATTTGCAGTTATATTTTGGTCCTGATTATGGTGGATGTTACCCTAACCAAGAAGAAGCCTATTATTGGCACACAGAAGCAATAAATTTTCACCAAACCTATTTTAGTGGTCTTCCTTTTTGGGCGTATGGTTTTTGTGAGACGACCAGTCAATTTGAAGATGGAGAAGGTTTTATTGGTAGTTACCTGTCTCCCGAAGACAATTTAGATTGTACCTTATACCTTCCTTCTATCTATACATCAGGTGGAATCAATGGTTTTTTTAAAGCTAAAATGGTAGGACGCAACGATGCTGAATCTTTGTCAGGAGATCATCTCACCCATATTTCTATCAATGACGAACCCTTTACATCATTATTTTATGATGGCTATCAGTCTAAAGAAATAGAGGTTCAATTCTCTTTAAGTGATTTGGATAATGATTTAGATAGTCTCTATATTGTCATCAATACGGAAGAGGTAGAAGATGAAAATAATCCTAATTACGAAAGTAGAACAAGCCCTGTTTTTCTGTCTTTAACTTATCCTAAAAGATATGTTTGGTATGGTGATGAAGTAATTTCAATCAACTTTGATAGTAATATTTGTAGGTACATAGATTTTGATAATGAAAGCGATAATGAAACAGGCTTTTGGGTTTATGATTATGGTAATTTAGAGAGACTATTTGCTCCAGACGCTGAGTTTCTATTAGATGAAGCAGAACCTTTGACCGCAGAACGACAGGTTATTGTATTTGCAGAAAGTCAAATCCAATGGATCGAAAATATAGAGAGTGTTCAATTTACAGATTATAGTCTTCCCGAAAATCAAGGAGATTATTTGATTATTTCTCATCCTCATTTACAAACAGGAGAAGTTGATCAAGTCGCTCGTTATGCCAATTATCGAAGTAGTATCGCTGGTGGCGAATATAATGTTCAAGTTATCAATGTAGAAGAATTATACGATCAATTTGCTTATGGTATAGAGCAACATCCCTACTCTATCAAAAATTTTGTCAGCTTTGCTTTAGAAAATTGGGAAATTCAGCCACAACATTTATTTCTTTTAGGCAAAGGACTGCATTATCGTTATAATCGTTTTAATGATGTTAATTACCAACAAAACTTAGTTCCTACCTACGGTTTTCCAGGCAATGACTTTCAATTAACTTCTCCTGATAATTTATCCAATGTCAATCAAATAGCTGTCGGGCGTTTAGAGGCTCAAAATGATACGGATATACTTCATTATCTAAATAAAGTGATAAGCTATGAAGAGAACTTACGGTATGATTGTCAAACGCCTTTTGAGAATTGGCAACTCAATCCTTTATTTATTGCTTACCATTTTCCAAGTGACCAATTAGAGGCGAATTACCAATCCAATCAATCTTATGAAACCAATCTAACTAGCGGATTCTGGAAGACGAATTCGATTAATTGGGTAGAAGAGTATCACTATTCTCCCATTTCCGATTCTCTTGCAACGATCATATCTAACGGTAATAATATTTTACATTATCAAGGCTATGGTTCTTACTCTTCTTGGCGCACAAATATTGATCCAGAGAACTTGGGCAACAATCACCAATATCCTTTTATATATTCCAACTCAAGTTATTGTGGAGAATTGTTTCTTCCCATCTATGACAACTATGATGATAATGATATAAATTTAAGTCACCAAATGATTATACACCCACTGGGTGGTATTGCTTTTTTAGGTATCAGTGGTCCTAGTCCAAGATTACTTGATTTATATGATGATCCTCCTAGCGGAGGTAGCCAAGCCTTATTTGATCTTTACACCAATACTTTTTACAACAAATTAGCCAATGATGCTTACGGTTTGAGTCTTGGTGAGGTGATTCGACAAACCAATGAAGCCATTTATCAAGAAGGAGTAGATTCCACTCATTTTGTGATTGACTCTTATACCTATCACGGCGACCCTGCCATTCACTTAGCACAGCTTCCCCATCCCGATTACGACATCCAAGAAGAAGAGATCAACTTTCCCTCCATCATTCAAACCGACCATCCCATTGAGATTGATATTCCCCTTCAAAATTGGGGAAAGATGGAAGGTCATACGGTCAATTATAAAGTAGATCGTGTTTTGGTATCAGGTGAAACGATCACTGTCAAAGAAGGAAGTTTTAGTTTTCCAGCTTACACGCCCACGAAAAATTTACGCCTAAATATCCCAGTTGAGCCTTATGAAATTGGTGAGACTACTTTTATTATCAAAATCAATTCAGGGCAAGTTTTAAACGAGGCTTGTTATGCCAATAATGTGGTTTCTTTTGATACTTTTTACGATACGTGTTTGGATTGCACAAGTATAGAAGGTCTAAATGAATATTTAAAAGTTTATCCAATTCCGAGTCAAGATCGTTTGTTTATTGAAAGTTCAGAGACTTTGAAAAATATCCAGTTATTTGATCTATTGGGCAATCGTTTGAAGGAGTGGAAAAATTTGAATGACTCAAAGGTTCAATTGGAAAATGATGAAATCGCCAATGGTATTTACTTTTTAGAGATACAAACGCAAGAGAAAACTTACTGGAAAAGGATAGAGATTTTGCGTTAAGTGTTTTTTCTTTTTTTAGGAGCGAGCTTTTAAGGCTTCGTCGTATTGGAAAGTCTCGCTATCCGTTCTTATCGCCTTTTTAGAGCAAATTCGTGAATTTGCTCTAAAAAGGCGATACCACTCCTATCAAGGCTAGTTGGTTGAGGTCTTGACGTAGGAAATACTGTTTTTTTTAGTGGTTTTTGCTGAGAACCCACAATTTTTATCTTTTCTAAAATACTGGCACTAAGAAGTTCCAGACCTCAACGATCTAGCCCTGATAGAAGTGGTATTCGTGTAGAAGCGTTGGCTACCTAAAACTTGGCGACACACGAATGAGAACGGATAGCAGGACTTTCCTTTGCGACGAAGTACCCAAAAGTTCGCTCCTCTATCAAAAATCACGAAAAAAACGACCAATCTTCGGCTTTTTCAGCACTTTTTAGAAATGTGGCACTTTTATTGAGCAATTTATGATGTTATCTCAATCAAAATGTTACCTTCCAATATCATATCCTACAAAGTGCGTAAAATCTTGGGTGGTCTTATATCCCTGATTCTGCTCATCATTATGCCTTTTTGTTATCAACACGATAACTTAGAGGTGAAGTCGCTTTTGGCACAAGCAGATAGAGCCGTCATTTATCTACACGACTATGATGCCCAAAATCCTTATCAAGCAATTGGCACTTTGAATGCTTCCGAAATTCAACATTTTGGTTTTAAAGACTCCTCTCCTACCCTTTCGGATACTTGTGGTTATCAAGGAACGCTTCATTTTTTTAATTACCGAACCTCCTTATTAAAAATCCAATTTAATACACAAGAGGATTGTCAGCAATTAACCTATTTTTTAAATGGACGCTTGCATCATCATTCTTGGAACCGTCATACATTGGCGACTTTGAAACAGAAAATTCAGCAAGGATTTGAGGAAGAAATGGCGAGTAAATAGTCTCATCCACCTCCAAATAAATGGGTATAAATGCATATAATCACCATCGGCACTATTTTTACGACCATCTTTATGACAGGCTTGATCTGGTTTGTTCAAATCGTACATTATCCACTATTTGAAAAAGTTGGTAAGGAAGTTTTTGTCGAATACGAAAAGACACATACTCAATGGACAGGTTATGTAGTTGCACCGATTATGGTTGCTGAATTTGCCTTTACCAGTCTTTGGTTGTATCAAATACAAAGTTTGGCTTTATTGATTGCGTTTATACTTCTATTGGTTATTTGGGCGAGTACTTTTTTTATTCAAGTCCCTTTGCATGGTCGTTTGTCGAAGAATTATAATGTGGAGCTGATCCAAAAGCTGGTAAAAACCAATTGGATTCGGACGATTGCTTGGACTTTGAAAAGTGGAGTTTTGTTAGAGTTATTGGTATAAGTCTATTTTTTATCTCCAAGCTTTATTTCTTATTTTGCCTAAAGTTCTAGGCTTATCTTTCCAAATACCAAAAAGTTCTGTAGGATCTAAATTCTTATTTCCTTTCAAAATAAAACATTTAATTTTTTTCATCTCTATTTTTTAAGGCTTAAAAAGAACCCTAACTCAACCAGTCAAGTTTTGAAAACCTGACTGGCTAAGCCGAGCCATTTTTTATTTAAAGGCATTAAAGCCTGTCACATCCATACCTGTAATCAACAAATGAATTTCGTGTGTACCTTCATAGGTAATCACCGACTCCAAATTCATCATATGTCGCATAATCGGATACTCGCCTGTAATGCCCATTCCCCCATGAATCTGTCGAGCCTCTCTTGCAATTTTCAACGCCATATCCACATTATTACGCTTTGCCATAGAGATTTGAGCAGGTGTAGCTTTGCCCTCATTTTTCAATACACCCAATCGCCAAGCCAATAATTGCGCTTTGGTAATTTCAGTAATCATCTCCGCCAACTTCTTTTGGGTCAACTGGAAATTACCAATAGGTTTACCGAATTGGACTCGCTCTTGTGAGTAGCGTAAAGCCGAATCATAACAATCCAATGCCACGCCTATCGCTCCCCAAGAAATACCATAACGGGCAGAAGACAAGCAAGTCAATGGACCTTTCAATCCTCTCGCATTCGGCAATAGATTTTCCTTTGGAACTTTGACATCACTAAAAACCAACTCACCCGTTGCGGATGCTCTCAATGACCATTTACCATGTGTTTCAGGAGTCGTAAAACCTTCCATTCCACGCTCAACGATTAATCCTCGAATCACCCCTTCTTCATCCTTCGCCCAAACGACTGCAACATCTGCAAAAGGTGCATTAGAAATCCACATTTTTGCTCCATTCAATAAATAATAATCGCCTTTGTCCACAAAATGTGTTTCCATACCACCAGGATTCGACCCATGATTGGGTTCCGTCAATCCAAAGCAGCCCATCATTTCACCCGTTGCCAATTTGGGCAAGTACTTTTGACGTTGTTCTTCCGAGCCAAATTTATAGATCGGATACATCACCAAAGAACCTTGTACCGATGCCGTAGAACGAATACCAGAATCTCCTCTTTCCAATTCTTGCATAATAATACCGTAAGAAATATCATCTAAGCCTCCACAGCCATATTCTGCGGGTAAAGAAGGACCAAAAGCACCAATTTCTCCCAATCCTTTAATCAAATGCTTCGGAAAAGTGGCTTTTTGAGCGCAATCTTCAATAATAGGCGATACTTCTCGCTTGACCCAATCTCTCACCGACTCTCGAATAATTTTATGTTCATCGGTCAAAAGATCATCAATACCATAGTAGTCGTGATAGGTATAGAGGTCTTGACGGGCAGATTTCTGTATGCCCTCTAATACTGTTTCATTACTCATATTAAATAATTTGATAGTTATTTATTTCTTTTAAGTTTTTTATTTTTAAGCACAAATTCATCCTTGTCTTAAATTAAACAAGTTTTCGCCCTACAAAGTTACAAAATTTATGAAAGGTACGAGGAGATGTTTGGGGTCATTTCTTAATTTGGAGCGAAAGGTTGAGCTTTCATCGTTGTGGCAAGTCCCGCTATCCGTTCTTATTCGTGTTGCCAAGTTTTAGGCAGCCAACGCTTCGACACGAATACCACTTCTATCGGGGCTAGTTAAGATAGGTCAGAACTTCTTAGTACCAGCCGTATCGTGTATCTCAATCCTAAAGAATTGCGTAAAGCTATTTGTCTTTGAAAAAAGATTTTGCTAATTTAGTTAAGGGTTTTTCACCTCTGCCCAAGAAATCCCGAATCGCCCTTTTCGATGAATGACCTCGACGGTTTCATCCAAATCAACAGACCAATAGACTTTTTTAGAAACATTCAGATCACTTTCTTCT
>JAHDBB010000417.1 GCA_020630635.1 Chitinophagales bacterium | reverse complement strand
CCTTCTGATTGACCCACATCGGGTTGAGGCGGAAAAACCAGAATAGGTTGGGCTTGGGAACTCAATCCTGCAACAAAAAATAATAATAGTAATAGTAAATGTATTATTCGCACTGTCTTTCAGTTTTGTTAACTTAGATGTTTCATGGAGAGGGTCCTTTGTAAGAAGGTGATTCATAAATTTTTGTTGAAGAAAAATCCTTTTTTTCAACATTTCAAAGCAACAAATTAAGGAAAAATCCTTGTAATAAATAAGGATTTAGTGAATACTTTCGCCAAAATGTAGCCCTTTTGACCCAAAAATTCATTCTTTGACGGCTAACATACAGTATCTATAAAAGTGGAACAAGTCAGGCAGCGTTTTCAAATACTCTACAATAATTTGATTATCAAATTTTTATATAAAAATAACCCTAATTCTCACCAATCATTGGTTGAAATCAATAACTTTGTGGGTTTTTGAGTAAAATATAATCATAATACAAACACAGACCAATGAAAACATTAATAGTAGGTGGAGGCAATATGGGCAAAAGTTTTGCCAGAAGTTTCTTGGAAGCCCACATTTTAAGACCCAGCGATTTAGTTATTTTAGAAAAAAATGAGGCAAATTGCGAGAATTTACGCAATAGTGGCTTTACGACTGTTCACAGCGAAATGGGCGATTTTATCAAAGAAGTCGATTTGATTGTTTTAGCGGTCAAACCCCAAGACAGCCCCAAAGTTTTTGCAACCCTTCAACCTTACTTAGACGACAGCCATGTTATCCTTTCCATTATGGCAGGCGTTCGATTAGAAACTTTAGAACAAGGCTTAGGAACCAAAAAAATCATTCGTTCCATGCCCAACCTACCCACCCAAATTGGAATGGGAATGACTGCATTTACAGCTAATGAGGAAGTTGGACGAAAGGAGTTAATCGGTGTTCAAAATCTTTTGAGTACCACAGGCAAAGCCATTTACTTTGACGATGAAAGTATGATAGATGCGGCAACGGCTGTATCGGGTAGTGGTCCAGCCTTCGTTTACTACTTTATGAATGCCATGATGAAAGCAGCCCTCAAGATGGGTTTTACCGAAGCGCAAGCCGATCTTTTGGTCTGGCAAACCTTCATCGGTTCCTTGCATTTACAAAATAAAAACAGTCTTTCTTGTGAGGAGTGGATTCAAAAGGTTGCCTCTAAAGGTGGAACGACAGAAGCAGCTCTCAAAGTTTTTAATTCCAATGACTTAGAAGATGGGATTGTTGCTGGTTTAGAAGCTGCTTTTAGACGTGCAGAGGAATTGGGGCGGAAGGAGTAGGATGGTGATAAGTGGCTGGAGACTTTCGGTTCACTTCGTGTTTTTTCTTTTCACACGACTAGAATCAGGATTTTAGGATTATAGGATTTGCTTGATTTTCGGTTCTTTTTGTACATTTAAGCATCTTACTACAATCCTGTTAATATTGTTTGGGCATGATTCTTTGACAAGTATATGATTGAGTGAAATGATTGAACTTTTGAAGAACCATTTCCTTTTCTCTAAGCATTTATTTGGGCAAAGAATTTTTTAGAGGAGCGAAGGGTTCATTGCTTCGTCGTACAGGAAAGTCCCGCTATCCGTTCTTATGTATACTCCAAAAATGACATTTTTCTAAAAAATGTCATTTTTTCGCATTCATACCACTCCTATCGGGGCTAGATCGTTGTGGATCAACTTCTTAGTGACCAGTTTACTACTGGAAATTCTTGAAAAATATCTCTATTCAATTTTGCATTTACTCCACTATTTTTATAACTTTATGAGACCAAACTTTTTTAACGACTAAATAACCCAAAATTATGAGAAGGATATATTTTTTATTTTGCTGCTTTATGGGCTTAGTAAGTTTAAGTCAATTGGTAGTGGGGCAGTGTAATGGAATTATTTATTTAAACTCTCAAGAAGATATAGATAACTTTGCTGTGGATTATGGTTGTACAGAGGTAGAAGGAAGTTTAGTTATTGACGAGCAAATAGAAGGAGATATTACCAATTTATTAGGTTTATCAGAAATTACAAGTATTGGACAACGTTTAACGATTGAAAGTAACAACAATTTATTAAACTTAGATGGCTTAAATTCGCTTACATCTATAGGAAGTAAACTTGAAATTTTATACAATAATGAACTATCAAATGTAGATGGTTTAAGCTCACTTATATCTATTGATGGAAGTCTCAATATTATTGATAATTATAATTTGAGTAATTTAGATGGATTGAATGCTTTAACTTCTATTAATGGATCTCTTATCATTCAAGGAAATGATGCTTTAACCCATCTAGATAATTTTAATTCTATTACTACTATTGACTATATTCGTATTGAGGAAAATGATACTTTAATGACCATAGGAGGATTTAGTTCTTTAACTTCTTTAACCTCTTTATCTGGGCATCTGTTTATAGTAGAAAATAGTTCTTTGACTAGTATAAGTGGTTTTAATTCCCTTGAGTATATACCTGCCTATTTTCATATTTATAACAATACTGCTTTGATAACAATAGAGGGCTTTAACTTACTTCATTCCATTGGAACCTCTTTTAAAATATGGGAAAATAATGTCTTGGCAACTATTAATGGCTTTAGTTCACTAACTTCTGTAGGAGCTAGATTTATGATTGGCAATACCGCTTTATCAAATTTGGACAACTTTAGTTCTCTTACATCAATAGGTTCTGATTTCTTCATTAAAAATAATACCAATTTAACAAATATAGACGGTTTAAATTCCCTGACTTATATAGATAACAACCTTATCATTGAAAACAATATTCTTCTAAACAACATAGATGGATTGAGTTCTTTGACTTCTACAGAGAATATTTCCATAATAAATAACACTGAACTTGTAAACGTTGATGGTCTTATTTTAATAGATTCACTTGAAAATCTTGAAATTATAGGCAATGTTGTTTTGCTGAATGTAGATGGATTGAGTTCATTAACAATAATAGAAAATATTAATGTAGAAGGGAATACTTCCTTAACGAATGTGGATGGATTGAGTTCAATAACTTCTATTGAAAATATTAATGTAGAAGGGAATACTTCCTTAACGAATGTGGATGGATTGAGTTCATTAACTTCTATTGAAAATCTTGATATTGTAGGAAATACTTCCTTAATAAATGTAGGCGGATTGAGTTCATTAACAACAATAGAAAACCTTAATATAGAAGGGAATACTTCCTTAACAAATGTGGACGGATTTAGTTCTGTAACAGAAATAGAAGATCTTGATATAAAAGATAATAATTCTTTAATAAATGTGGATGGATTTTGTTCTGTAACAGAAATAAAAAATCTTAATGTAGATGGTAATGCTTCTTTGACAAATCTAGATGGATTTAATGCTACCAATGTATATGGGTATCTTGCTATTATAGATAATGATGCGCTGACTAATCTGGATGGATTCAGTGCTAGTACTTCTGTATATAGGATACATATTGAAGAAAACGATGCATTGATTAGTATCAACGGTTTTACTGCTCTAGATACTTTGGAGTGGTTTTTTGCTATCCAAGATAATTCTTCCTTATTAACTATTAATGGTTTTAATGCCCTTGCTTTTACAGGATATGGATTGCATATCAATAATAATGATGCCTTGATGAGTATTGATGGTTTTAACAATCTTAATAATATAGGTTATGAACTTCATATTAAAGAAAATGATGTTTTAGTGTCTATAAATGCTTTTATCAATCTTATTGGTATTGGAAGACTTGATATTAAATATAATCCTATGTTAAGTGATTGTTGTGTCATTTTATATTTATCAACACTTACAGAAAATATAAATATTGTAGGTAATGCATTAGGGTGTAATTCTCTTGAGGAAGTTTTAGCATCAGCTTGTGACTATACAACTATCAAAATTGTGCCTTTTTATGATGAAAATAGTAACGGTATTTTTGAACAAGAAGAATACCACCTTTATAACTTCTCTTTTATTATTGATCCTATGCCTGTATATACAAGTTATGATTCCAGTAATACAACAATATTTTATATTGATACAATTACTTCTATTCAATATGATAATACAAATAATGGATTATGGACAGTCATAAATGATCCAGAAGCTTATACGATAGAAGCAATAGGAGTAGAGGATACTACTCTATATTTTCCTATGGAACCAATTACCAATTTTTGGTTTCAAAGCGTAGATGTAACCTCCAGCATTACTCGTTGCAACCAACAGACCAATATATGGCTAACCTATACCAATAATAGCTCTCAAGCCAATAGTGGTTATGTCAATTTAATAGCCGATTCTCTAACCAGTTTTATATCTTCCATACCACCTGTTGATTCAATCGCTGGAGACACTCTTTATTGGTTTTATGAAAACTTGTATCCAACTCACTCAGCCCAAATTCATGCTATTTTTGAGATGGCAGGTCCAGGTGTAGATGGCGAGAACGTAGGTAAAAATCTTGTCTTTGAATCAGAAATAGAAACATGGGAAGGTGAAGGCGAAGACAAGTTTTTCTATAATTCTGAATTAATTTGTGCCTATGATCCCAATGATAAATTAGTTAACCCTAAAGGGATTGGAGGAGCAAATTATACCTTGTTTTCAGATAGTCTATTAAACTATACTATTCGCTTTCAAAATACAGGCAATGATACTGCATTCAATATCATTATCCGAGACACCATAAGCGAATATTTAGACCTTTCAAGTTATCGCTTCACTACCAGTAGCCATGAGATGAGTACAGAAATAAATTTATCAGAACGCATCATTGAGTTTCACTTCAATAATATAGAACTACCTGACAGCAATATCAATGAACCAGCTTCACATGGTTTAGTTAAATTTTCTCTTATAGCCAAAGAAAATATTGCAGAAGGAACTGTAATTGAAAATACGGCAGGTATTTATTTTGACTTTAACCCACCCATTGTGACTAATACAACATTCAATACATTTGTGGAAAGCTATCCTGCTGGTGTAAGTGCCAATATAAAAGTGTTTTTAGAAGGTGGGTTTGATCCATTAACAGGTTTAATGAAGACCACTTTAAGGACGACAGAGCTATTACCTTTGACACAGCCATTTGTTACAATCCCTTATAATTATACAGGGGCAGAAGCTTTTACCAGCATTGATGATTTACCTATAAATGCAGTAGATTGGGTTTTAGTAGAAGCTCGGAGTGGTATGCCCAACACAATGATGGCAAGTACCATTATAGTAGAGAGTATAGCAGGGATATTACTAGCAGATGGTAGCATTGTTAGTGTTGATGGACAACCACTTATTTTCAATAATTTAGTTAACGGACAAGATTATTATTTTGTTGTTCGTCATCGCAATCATTTAGATATTATAGCAGCCAATCCTGTTACTGCCAGTACAGAAGTATTTTATGATTTTACTACTGCTCGCAGTCAAGCATTTGGTGATTTTCAACAAATAATGCTTCCTAATGGAAAGGCAGCGATGTATGTTGGTGATTACAATCAAGATGGAACTATTCAAGTATCTGATTACGATACTTGGATCTTTTTTCCTTCACAAATTGGGATATATGAATCAACAGATGGCACTTTAGATGGAGTGATTCAATTGACCGATTTTGATGCTTGGCGACCCAATAAAGCAAAATTAGGAAGTATCGAAATACAATTTTAAATTTTATTATTTTTTCTTTTAGGAGAGAACGGGGGGATGCTTCGTCGTTACAGGTCTCCCTGCTATCCGTTCTTATGCTAAAAGCCCTGCAAACCCTTTTAGCCAACGCTGCGTTTAGCATACCACTGCTATCAGGTCTATTTTGGAGAGAAAAGAATTTTTAGTACCAGTATCTAAACTTTACTTCATTCTTTAGGAGGAAGCTGTTACTAAGAAGTACCGACCTCAACGAACTAGCCCCGATAGTAGTGGTAT
>JAHDBB010000416.1 GCA_020630635.1 Chitinophagales bacterium | reverse complement strand
AAAATACATATAGAATCCGAAGTGGTTCTTATAGAATAATTTACACTATTGAAGATTCTATTTTAAAAATATATATAATCACTATAACCCACCGTAAACAGGCATATAAAAAGAAATAGCTCAAATAAAATCTACTTCAACAACCCTTTTAGTTTAAGCTCCAATTTTTCTTGATGATTGATAGGTATGGGTATTCCTACTCCTGCGACATCTAAAATAATCTTACCTTTAAAACGGGCATCTACTTCTTTATTCGATAAGGCTGATAATACATTGTTTAAAAATCCTTCCTTTTTGAGAATGCCTTCTGTGGAACAGTTAAATTTGATGGGTACTCTGGTTACATCTTTGGCCGCTAAAGAGGTCTTAATGTCCTTTTCGATGACTCCTGCTTCTTTGTCATCTAACCAGACTTTGACATCGGCTCCTTTTATTTTACAGGCAAAAGCATTGGGATTGAAAACGACTATGTCGCCTCCAACTATTAGATTGTTTTCTTTCAAGTCGAGTTTGACAATTTCGACATTTTCAATGTTTTGGATTTCTGGTGGAAGGGGTTTATCACAGGCGACTAAGCCTAAAAGCAATATGATAAGGGTGATGGTGTAACGCATATTTTTTGTTAAAAAGTCCATAGTAATTTTTAGTGACAAGTGGATAGTGACTCGTGACTTTTGATTAATCAGTAATTTTTAGTGACAAGTGGATAGTGACTGGCGACTTTTGGGTAATCAGTAATCAAACAGAAACTATTGGTTGTGTCCTTTCTCAAATAGCCCCGATAGTAGTGGTATTCGTGTAGAAGCGTTGGCTTAGAAAAACATAGCCACACGAATAAGAACGGATAGCGGGACTTTCTGTTGCGATGAAAGACCAAACTTTCGCTCCCAAAAAAGAATGTCAGAAAAAGAACAGCATTAATAATTCATCATTCACAATTTATCATTATTGATTCCTTTCGCTCCTCTAAAAAATAAGAAGAAAAATAATTGAAGAAGTTTAACATTTAGCAATAAAAAAAGGCGACACACCGAAGATGCGCCGCCTTTGTATATCGTGTATAAGTATATCTTAGTAGATACCTAATTTTTTCAAAGTTTTGATGTTCAAGTTACCAACAGGTAAACCGTTGCTTTCTTGGTATTCCATCAATGCTTTTTTCGTATTTGTACCCATTTGACCATCTACTGATCCACTGTAACCACCGGCTGCTTTTAAAGCATTCTGTAAGTCACGAACCAATTGAGTGTTTACTTCTGTACGGCAAAGAATTTCTTCCCAAGAAGTAGCACCACCTTCGCTCACCTTACGAGTCTTAGTGATTGTTTTGTATTCTGCTGGAATTACTTCCTCACGAGTATCAGCAGGCTTTACCAATACTTGCTTAGTAATTGTTTGGTATTCAGCAGCGATTTCAACAACTTTAGTTGTAGCAGGAGTCTTAACGACTTGCTTAGAAACTGTTTTGTATTCTGCTGGAATCTCAATATCTTTAGTAGTAGCAGGTGTTTTTAATACTCTTTTCTCTACTGTTCTGTAGTCAGCAGGAACTTTAACCCAACATTTAACTACACAGTCATTTGGGTTATCAGAGTAACAATCATAGTAAGCACCTCCAGAACTGCTTCCAGAAGAAGAGTAACCACCATCACCAACTCTTTTAGACTCCCAACGACCAGATTCAGGCTTAACCAAAATTCTTTCAGTTACGGTTTCATAAACAGCAGGAACTTCTACTTTTTTGACAGAAGCTGGCTTAACCAATACTTGCTCACTAACGGTCTCATATACCGCAGGTACAGGAACAATACGAGTAGAAGCCTCTTTTAATAAAACTTTTTCTGTCTGAGTTTCATAAACAGGTGGAGTTGTAATCAACTTACGAGACTCTTCTTTTACCAAAACTTGCTCGGTGATTGTCTCATACTTATCAGGAATTTGACATTTGGCATAACATTTGCCAAATTCAGGATTAGGCGGCACATCATCTTGTGCTTGCATTACAAAAGTACCTAACAACAACAGGCACATGCAGAGTAGCGTGTTTGTAACGTTAGTGTTTCTCATAGCGATATGAAAATTTGTTAAGTGAATGAAATATTTTTATTTATTAATTGTTTTATATTAAAATACAAAATCTCCTATAAATAGGACTATGTAACAGATAAGTGTCACTTTATTTTATACATAAAAACCTTAATTATTTTAGGGGCTTTAAATGCAAGTGCCTTATCAATCCACTAAGGTAATGAGTAAGTTTTAGCTTACCAATTAATACCGTAATTTTATTTCAAAAAAGAAGTATATCTTTTAATAATATTATATTAATACTCAATACGTACATGGTATTTACTTCTCAACATCTTCTTAAATACTTTGGAGATGACTTTAAGATCTTTGAAAGATAAATCACAGTTCACAAATTGCTCCTGTTCTATTTTGGATTGAATGATAGAATCCACCAATACTGCTATCTGTTTGCTATCAGGATTCTTTAAACTCATAGAAGCGGCTTCTATCGAATCTGCCATCATCACAATCGCTGTTTCTTTGGAAAAAGGCAAAGGACCTGGATACGCAAACATTCTCTCGTCTATTTCTTCTTCTGGATGCTCTTTTTGGTACTGCTTTAAAAAGTAGGCAACTTGGGTTGTTCCATGATGGGTTCGGATAAAGTCAATGATGATATTGGGTAGTCCATATTTTTTGGCTTTACTAATGCCTTTGGTAACATGGTCAATAATGATTTTGGCACTTTCTTCAGCACTCAAATCATCGTGTGGATTGATGGCAGGATTTTGATTTTCGATAAAATAAATGGGTTGGTCCATCTTTCCTATATCGTGGTATAATGCGCCCACTTTTACCATCAAGGCATCGGCATTAATGGCATTGGCGGCTTTTTCGGCCAAACTGGCGACTTGTTGAGAGTGCCAAAAACTTCCTGGTGCTTTGTCTGATAATTCTTTTAAGAGTGGCTTGTTCATATCACTTAACTCAAAAAGCGTGAGATTGGATACAAAGCCAAAGATTCTTTCAAAAAATGGGATGAGTGGGAAGGCTAAAAGGGTGAGTAAGGCATTGATAAATAAAGGTCCAAAACGCTGATAATCAATGGTCAGAATAGAGCCATTTTGTATTAAAGATAAGGCGGTATATCCCAGACAATAAGCGATAAAAATCATTCCAACTGAATAGAAAAATTGAGACCAATAGTAGGATCGAATACTGGTCAATAAGGCAACCATTCCTGCTATAAATTGCAAAAGTAAAAAGTCAAAGCTCAAGGGCATCATAAATCCGCACAATAAAACCAATATTACATAAACCAAAAAAGCAACTAATTCCCCAAAGAAGGTTTGTAAAATAATGGGCAGGATACAGAAAGGAATGATATACAATAGACTACTTTCGTTCATCTCTTCAATAATTCCTACCCAAAAAAGAACAGCAAACAATAGGATAAAAATAAAGGCTAAAGCTCTTGTATTATTAAAGATATTAAATTTGAAAAAGCGTATTAAAAAAACCAAAGAAGACAACATCAAACCAACCACCATAAAATATCCTAAGTAGGTCCAATAAAGATTTTGGCTGATCATTCCTCTATCATCATACACTTGTTTGAGCGACAAAAGTTTCTGATAAATATCTTTGTTAACGACTTGGCGATTGGCGACTATCTTCTCTCCCATCTGCACTTTTCCCCTCAATGGCAAAACACTTTTCAATTCTTCTGTCAATAATTTCTCACTTAATTCTTTATCATAAAAAACATTTTTTTCGATTCGATTTTTCAACAATGGAACCATCACTCCTGCATCTAAATCTGTCTGTCGCATTTGGCTCAATAGCTTTTCAAAAGCAGAAACAGCCGTATAAAAGCTCGGCACCTGCCTTTTTTCAGCTATATTTTTCTCTTTCAAAAAAACTTGAGTTACTCCCTTTTCTCGGTGAATAGGCTCTATTTGAAAAACGCCTTTATCATAAATAACCTCTAAAAAGGACGTTCCAACGGCTAAATACGCCTCCATTTGTTCTGAACTCAACATTCGAGTAGAATCTAGCTGTACCAACTCAAAGTACCGTGCAGCATCTTCTTGAAAGGCTGCTATTTGTAAAGACGCAACGCTGGTATCTTTATAATAATGTGGAATAAAAGAATCTTTGCGACTATTTTCTTCCTGCAAAATCTCTTCCGATGATTTTTGTATAGAAAAGGCAAAAGGTGCATTCAAATCGTCATAAAGCCACAATTTTCCTTCTTCAAAATCATATTTAAAGTTACTTTTGGGAAACAATAGCGAAATGCCAATCGTTGCCAATAATACGATGAATATTCTAGAAAAATTGACGTATTGATTGACGAGTAAATTGATGATTTTCTTAGTCATAGCTCATTTTACACAACATTATAATTTTAGAATCCGTTTAAATTTAGTGACAAGTGGTTGTTGACTGATGACTTTATGTATATTTGTGATTTTTCCTTTTTAGGAGCGAAAGTAATAAGCTTCGTCGTCCTAGAAAGTCCCGCTATCCGTTCTTATCACCAAGCCACCCGAACCCTTTTGCCAATACACATTGGTGATACCACTACTATCGGGGCTAGATCGTTGTGGTAAGAATTTCTTAGCACCAGTCACTAAAAACTATTTTAAACCTTCCATCAAAAGAATATTCATAAACTTTAATAGATAGGTTGATAAAAACGAAGAATACGTCACTAAAAACCTGTCACTCAAATTAAAATCTCACACAAACTTATATCAGAATATGTTGAACATGTGTAAAAACCTCTGCTTTATTTTAAGCATTTTAACCCTGCTGCCCTTTTTGACGACCTTGGCACAAGACAATCCAGCAACAATAGGGGGCTTAACACCTGAAGAACACGCTTTTTTCAAACAACAAGAAGATTCCCTCAACTTATTATTTACGATGGCTGCTGTCCAAGATTACAAAGTCACTCGTCTCCAAAAAAACAATGAGTTTATTCCCAAATTAGTGGATTTACTCAAAAAACCGAATTCTTTTTTATATCCTTTTGAGAATATCGAAGGAGTTTCGGCTTTATATGCTCCCGATAAAGCCTTCAAAATCTTTACTTGGGTGGTGCCTTTAAGTGACGAATCAGAATTAATGGGTGAAGATGGAAAAAGACGACAAGCCAAGTATAAGTTTTATGGAGCCATCCAATTTAACGACTTAGAAGAGCTAAAGTTAATGCCTTTGGTCGATAAGTCTGATGAAATGACGAGCCCAGAAGACAGTGTTTTAACCAATGACAATTGGTATGGGGTCATTTACTATAATATTATTCTCAACGAATTTCAAGGAAACAAGTACTATACACTTTTTGGTTGGGATGCCAATAATACGACTAGTACCAAAAAAGTGGCTGATGTATTATTCGTTGAACCCAATGGTAGTATCACTTTTGGTGAGCCGATGTTTGAAGTCGTCAGAGATGGTCAAAAAAACCTAAAAAATCGTTTTATTTTAGAATACAAGAAAAACTCTGGTGTAACACTTAATTATCAAGAAGATAGACAGGTCATTATTTACGATTACATTCAACCTGAAACTCCCGAAGCCAAAGGAAACTATCACCTTTATATACCTGATGGTACTTATGAAGGCTTTAAGTTTGAGCAAGGCTATTGGAAGCACCAAGCCAAAGTGTATAATGAAGTCTCTGAAAAACCTTTGCAAGTTAAAGAATCCAGTCCTTATCAAGCTGTTTCCAATAAAAAGAAACGAAAAAAGCGTAAAAAACGAAAGAAACGTAAAAATCGTCAGCTTTAAAAGTTGATTAAGGGATTTCATCTCTTAAACAAGAGAAATTTACATTTAAAAACTCCATTGTTATTGCATATAACGATGGAGTTTTTTTATTTTTGCAACTTTCAGAAACTTTTGAAAGTTTATTTTGTTTAT
>JAHDBB010000415.1:3866-5950 GCA_020630635.1 Chitinophagales bacterium | reverse complement strand
TTATTTGACTATTTGGAGCTTTTTTTTAATATTTCTGTTAAAATTGAAACTTGGTGTAATAATTGTTAATTAATTTAGGGCTATGAGGATATTTAATGGAGAAATTTATAATGTATGGCACAAGATACAATGACTTTAGTACGTAGAATAGTTGGGAATTTGGTGATGGAGGGGATTCCAGAAGAAATTCCTTCAGAGTTGACTGATAAGTTGCTACAATATCAAAATACAAGAGGAGCCGCTTTTAAGCATTGGGGACTCAAAGATCAAGGCATGTTGATAACGACTCGATTTTCGGAAGTCTCCCAAATACATTCCGTAGAAGAGCCTAAAGGAGTTAGACGACAATTAACCTTTTTCAAAGAACATGTGAGAGGTGCCAATCTTTGTCCCAATCCCGAAGTACCCGTATTTATCTTTCAAAAAGATGTCGGCGGAAGCGAAAATTATCAGCTTTTTACTTTTAACCTAGAAGATGGTTCACATAAAATGTTGACCGATGGGGTTGAGCCTCACAGTTTTGGAAAATGGTCCAAGAAAGAAGATGCTTTTGTGTTTGCCAAAAGAAAAGGAACCATCAGTGAAATATATCGGATGCATTTGCAAGATGAATTAAAAGATGCACAGTTGTTGATTTCTTTAAAAGGAGCTTGGTGGATACGTGATTGGTCTCCCGATGATCGTTATTTATTGCTTGGAGAATTTCGTTCGATCAGTGAATCTTATTGTCATTTGTTGGATGTAGAGACAGGAAAACTTCAAGCTGTGAATCTGCAAAGTTTTCCGATTTCCTATACTGCTGCCATCTTTGATCAAACAGGTGACAGTTTGTTTGTTGTCATGAACCAAGATCAAGAGTTTTTGAAATTATTTTATTATGATTTATCGACCAAAGAAGTACAATTATTGACTCAAAATATTGAGTGGGATATTGAGGAAATTGAATTGTCAAAAGATGGAAAAACTTTGGCGTTTACAGCAAATGAAAATGGTCATTGGGTTTTGTATTTGATGAATACCAAAACATTTGAGTATCGTAGAGTAGAAAATGTACCTGTTGGATTGGTTTATGGATTGTCATTTCATGAGGATAACAACCAATTGGCGATGACCATTAATTCGTCTAAATCGCCAAGCGATGTATATGTTTATGATATTGCAAAGGACGAATGTACTCGTTGGACTTATGCCGAAGTTGGTGGATTAAATACCAATACATTTATCGAACCTGAAGCGATTGCGTATCCAACTTTTGATACGATCAATGGACAAAAAAGAAAAATACCTGCTTACGTTTATAAGCCAAACGTTCAAAAAAAACATCCCGTTTTAATTCATATTCATGGAGGTCCAGAAAGTCAATTTGTGCCGCACTTTTCTCCAAGTTTTCAGTATATGTTGCAAGAATTAAACATTGCTGTCATTGCGCCTAATGTACGTGGATCATCGGGTTATGGTAAAAATTATTTGTCATTGGATAATGGTTATTTGAGAGAAGATTCTGTGAAAGATATTGGAGCCTTGTTGGAATGGATTATTGCACAAGATGATTTGGATGAAGAGCGAGTGGTGGTCTCTGGTGGTTCTTATGGAGGTTATATGGTATTGGCTTCCATGATTCATTATGGCGATAAAATTAAAGCTGGTATTGATCGAGTGGGTATTAGTAACTTCGTGACGTTTTTGACGAATACCAAAGAGTATCGAAGAGACTTGCGACGGGCTGAATATGGGGATGAACGGGATCCTGATATGAGGGCTTTTTTGGAATCTATTTCTCCTACCAGTCAGGCTGATAAATTGAAAAAGCCTTTGTTTATTATTCAAGGAGCGAATGATCCTAGAGTACCTTTAAGTGAAGCCGAGCAAATATTGGAGCGAGTCAAAGAAAATGGTACACCTGTTTGGTATTTGATGGCAAAGGATGAAGGACATGGGTTTCATAAAAAGTCGAATATGGATTATGCTTTGGCGAGTAGCATGTTGTTTTTAGAGAAGTTTTTGTTGGATAAGTCTTAGTTCATTTCGTGTTTTTGGGACGATGGGACGTTTCGGTTTTGTTCTTGGTTTTTGGGACGATGGGA
>JAHDBB010000415.1:0-3766 GCA_020630635.1 Chitinophagales bacterium | reverse complement strand
TTTTTGGGACGATGGGACGTTTCGGTTTTGTTCTTGGTTTTTGGGACGATGGGACGTTTTTTCTTATCAGCGACAAATTGAGTCGATTTATTAAAAATAACGTCCCCTTACGTCACGTCGTCACTTTCGTCCCATTTCTAGTACTAAGCAGTTGTGTCCTCAACCAACTAGCCCCGATAGTAGTGGTATAAATGCAATTGGCTTGGCTTTAAAAAAACAAGGCTGCATTTATGAGAACGGATAGCGGGACTTTCTGTGACGACGAAGCTCTCAATCTTTCGCTCCAAAAATTAAAAATCAGAAGCCATAAAAAGGTCTAAGTTGGTATGTTTGAGCTTGAAACGATTGGCTAAAAACTTATTGGTCAAAACACCTTTGTAGATATAAATGCCATTGCGAGTTCCTTTGCTGTGATGGAGTAATTTGTCGAAGTTGCCTCCAAAATCATTGGCTTTTAAAAGTAAAGAAGTCAAGACATTGCTAAACGCAATAGAAGCCGTTTGTGGAACACGAGCAGCAATGTTGGGAACACAGTAATGAATCACTCCATGTTTGGTAAAGGTCGGTTTGTTGTGACTGGTGATTTCAGAAGTTTCAAAACACCCCCCTTGATCGATACTAATATCAATGATGACAGAACCTCGTTTCATTTGAGTAATCATTTCTTCCGATACCACACAAGGCGCACTTCCCGTCTCTGAATGAATTGCTCCCACTACCACATCAGCATCTGCTAATTCTTTTGCCAAAATATCAGGAATGATACTAGAGGTATAAATCCGTCTTCCCAAGTTATTTTGTAAACGCATGATTTTGTAAAGGTTGTTGTCAAAAACCCGTACATCTGCGCCCAATCCAATGGCACTTCTCGCCACATATTCACCAACGACCCCTGCGCCTAAGATCACGACTTTACTAGGCGGTAAATTGGAAATTCCACCCAATAAAATGCCTTTGCCTCTAAAGTCGGTACTCAAAAACTGGGCAGCCAATAAGACGGCAGAACTTCCAGCGATTTCGCTCAAAATTCTTACAATAGGAAAATATCCTGCTTCATCTTTCAAATACTCATACGCCAATGCGGTGACTTTCTTGGCTATCAGTGCATTCATAAACTCTTCGGTAATCGTCGGTAAATGCAAAGGCGAAAGAATGGTTTGATGCGTTTTCATCATTTTGATTTCGTGCATCGTTGGTGGAGCCACCTTCAAAATCATATCAGCCTCAAAGACTTTTTTGATGTCGTGGGCAATTTGTGCGCCTGCTTCCGAGTATTCAACATCTTTAAAATTGCAGGCTTTACCCGCATCTGTTTCGATAGTTACACGATGTCCGTTGCTGACCAATAGAGAAACAGAACTTGGAGTCAAAGCCACCCGTCTTTCTTGAAAAGAAGTTTCTTTGGGAACGCCAATATATAAGCCACCCTCTTTGATAGGACGATAGAGCGTTTCGGGTTGAGGCGATAATTTTAGTTCCTTCGATATTTTGGGAGTTACGTCAGACATAGTGTTGAGTTTATAAATTAATTTCGATGAGTCGTTGCCCATCTTCTTGGAGGCTCAATTTGATTTGAGCATAATTTTCTAAAAAATCGAGGGCTTTTTCGGGCCACTCAATAAACAAGTAGGCATCTTCATACAAATAATCTTCAAAGCCAATATTCAACAATTCTTCTACGGATTTGAGGCGATAAAGGTCGAAATGATAGGCTTTTTTTTCATTTCCATGATATTCGTTGACAATCGAATAAGTTGGACTACTCACCGTATCTTGAATGCCCAATAGTTGACAAATTTCTTTGATAAGGGTGGTTTTTCCTGTTCCCATTTCGCCCCAAAATACGAGATGTTGGTGTTGGGCAGTCATTTCTAGTATGGATGCTGCTACTTTGGGTAAATCCTGCAAGGACTGTACCACAATTTGGTGTGTCATGTTTATTTTCATATAAATACCACAAAAATACTACATTCATATCAACAAGTTGCCTAAATTGGACGCTTTTGTTGAAATTTGTATTTAAAATAATGTGTATGTGTTTGGCTTTGAGGTGACAAATGAAGTGAAAGTATTTTTAGGAGCGAAAGGTTGGGAGCTTCGTCGTATTAGAAAGTCCCGCTATTCGTTCTTATTGCTGCTGCTTTATCACTAGATATAAGGCATTTTCAAAATGCCTTGTATCTGTGCTTGGCTTCGAGCAGCAATACCACTGCTATCGGGGCTATTTGTGAAAGGACAGAACGCATCAAAATCTGAACTGTTTTAGAATTTAGGATTTTGATATTAGAATTTAATCCATTCGGGGCTAGTTGGTTGAGGTAGGGATTTCTTAGTGCCAGTTTTTTTAACAGAATTTTTTAAGAATTAAAAGAATAAACAGAATTTTGTCATTTGATAGCGAGAATATTGATATACACATTAGAAACTAATACTTTCAAACTTTTATCAATTGATGCTGTCTATTTGTGAGAACAGATGCAATCTGTTCCTACTGTATTCGTATATCAATATTAGGATTCTTTGTCTATTAAACTTGTACCTCTTTATAACGAAAACAACTGACTAAGTGGTCATTGACCATACCAGCCGCTTGCATAAAGGCATAACAGATGGTCGGACCGCAAAACTTAAAGCCTCTCTTTTTCAAATCCTTGCTCATAGCGATGGCTTCAGGTGTATGAACGGGTACTTCTTCACTCGTTTTCCAAGCATTTTGGATCGTTTTCCCATCGGTAAATTGCCAAATATATTTACTAAAAGTCCCAAACTCTTTTTGTACTTTGATGAAGTTTTGAGCATTGGTGACAGTCGCTTTGACCTTTAGACGATTGCGAATAATATCGGGATTTTGAAGGAGTTTTTCTATCTTTTTATCGCTAAAACGGGCTACTTTTTCGACTTCAAAATCAGCAAAAGCTTTTCGATAACCTTCCCGCTTTTTCAAGATAGTCACCCAGCTTAGTCCAGCTTGTGAAGTGTCTAAGACAAAGTATTCAAAAAGAGTTTTGTCGTCTCTGACAGGAACGCCCCATTCTTCATCATGGTATTTTTGTTCAATGTCGCTTTTGACGCACCAAGTGCAACGAATTTTTTCCATTAGTTTAAAATTTTGGAGAAGGGAAAGTTAATTGTTTTTTAGGAATTTGACAAATTTGACAAGTGACTGGTGATTTTAGTGTTTGAAAAAATCTACATAGAACCTTTTACTAAAAGCAAAGCCAAAGTAGCAATCAATAAGGCTCTCATATCAAAACTTTGTGGGGCAAAATGATTGAGTAAGGATAAACGGAAAAAGAGGGCAATAAAGTCGTAAGTATGGATGGTTTGATGGAATAAATGAGGTGAAAAGAGAGAGTAGTTTTCTTTGAAGAAAAAGAGTTTGCCCAAATAGTATAAGAGTTCCAGACAGAGTAAAGCAAAACACCACATCGTATGAGGAATAAAATAAACGCTGCTTAATATCAGAAGCGACGGAAGGGTATAAATGCTATTTTGTGGAAAATCAAATTTGCCAATGAATCCTATGATGTTCCAAGCGATGAGCATAAACAAAATGTAATGGGAATTTGAGATGCGTTCATACCATCCTTGTTGCTGGAAAAAGGTTTGGGCTAAAAAGTGGAGTAGAAGGAAAAAGAAGAATAGGAGGATGGGCATAACATAAAATGAATGATTTGATGAAAAAGATAAGAACATTTTGTCTTTATCAATCGGATTGCTGGTTTAGTATTTGCATAGCAATCCGATTGAATCAACTTATCTTTTC
>JAHDBB010000414.1 GCA_020630635.1 Chitinophagales bacterium | reverse complement strand
GGAAGATACTACTTTTTCCAAAAACACACTAAAAATTAAACGATGTCCGTTAATATAATGTCTTTATAAGGAGCGAACTGTTAAGTGCGTTGTCGTAACGGCAAGTCCCGCTATCCGTTCTTATCACCCTTGTAGAGCAAATTCACGAATTTGCTCTACAAGGGTGATACCACTACTATCGGGGCTAGATCGTTGAGGACAGAACATATAGTAACAGAACCTTGTCAAATTTTCAAGTCCCACATTTGTGGCAAAAACCACAAAATGACGAGAAAGTCACTCATCAGTCGCCACCAGTCACTTGTCACTCGTCACCAGTCATTCGTCACCAGTCACTTGTCACTCGTCACCAGTCACTTGTCACCAGTCACTTGTCACCAGTCACCATTTAGAAACTAAAAAATAAGACCATAAGAAACATAATTACTATTCTTTAATTTAACCATTTTTTCACATAGTAGTCAAACACAGTACCATACTTTGATGACAACTACAAAAGAATAGACTATGAATCTTTTTTGGAAAACTTTGATAGTTCTATTAACTATCCCCTTCCTAAACATCCAATCTCAAACGGCAGAATCTAATGCACCAGAATTGCCTGCTGAACCCACCGTTGAAAGTCAGGAAACCAATGAACCTGTCAAAGAACCCCACAGTTCTGGACTTTCATTTAACCCCAAACTAACCCCAAAAGTACAAGATGGAGCCTACGAACGCATCACTCATGATGAACGTATAGCCCTACCACTACCCACCATTAGAGAAGCCGATGTAGGATGGTCCAAAAGAATCTGGAGACTCATAGACACCCAAGAAAAAATGAACGTCCCCTTCACCAGCGAATACAACCCTCTCATAGAAGTTTTATTAGAAGTAGCCGACAAAAACCTTGATGTTCAGCTATTTACAGATGACAGTTTCACAGAGTTATTACCCAAAGAAGAAGTGGCAGAACGCCTCGCTGCAACCGACAGTATTGAAGTCTACAACTTTGAAACAGAAGACTATGAAATGCAAGAAGTTCAAAACGATCTAGATTTAACAAGTTTTGATAAATTTCGCATCAAAGAAGATTGGGTATTTGACCGTAAAAATAGCCAAATGGTGGTTCGCATTATTGGTATTGCTCCCGTCAGAAAAGTCATAGACCCAGAAACAGGCTTAGTTAGAGGAAATGAAGTCTTATTTTGGATGCATTACCCAAGTGTTCGCCAACACCTAGCCAAGTATGAATCCTTCAATCCTGAAAATGATGCCATCACCGTCAGTTGGTCGCACATGTTTGATGGACGTATTTTTAGCAGCTACATCATCAAAGAATCCAACCCAATGGACCGCAGCATAGAAGAATATATGGCAGGAAGAGAAGCTTTATTAGAGTCCGAAGAAATTAAAGCTGAGTTAATGGATTTCGAGCTAGATTTATGGGAGTACTAAAAAAACTGCTTCTTTGAAAACAAATCTTGTAGGAACAGATAGCATCTGTTCTCACGTCTGAACCACAAAAACATAGAGAACCAAAATGAACTTGAAGGTTATCCATCTAAAGTTGCAATTACCTCATTACAACCAAAGAAAGGATAAGTCATTTCAATCGGATTGCTATGCAAGAAATGAGCCAGCAATCCGATTGATAAAGAGACAAGCATTTCAAAATGACCTTAAAGATGGTGAATAAATTCCTCTTTTGGAAGGGAGGTATGGTCACAAAATACTCCGTAAAAATGCATTTTCCTACGATTTTGAATTTAAAATGACTCTGAGTCTACGTTAAAAAAATGGTTCTTTGAAAACAAATCTTGTAGGAACAGATAGCATCTGTTCTCACGTCTGAACCACAAAAACATAGAGAACCAAAATGAACTTGAAGGTTATCCATCTAAAGTTGCAATTACCTCATTACAACCAAAGAAAGGATAAGTCATTTCAATCGGATTGCTATGCAAGAAATGAGCCAGCAATCCGATTGATTTAGATTACCAGACTCGTTTTGATCCATCAATCATACTGCTTCTTCTGATTGATTTTATTCAAATAATCTTACCTTACTTTACATAGGCTCAATTGAGTTTAGCAATAAATTTCACTATAATCAATTTTTTCTACCTTCAATCCCAACTTTTAACTTTCTTTTATCGTCTTTATTAGTATAACTCGGCTTTTTATTCCAGTAAAGAAGTCTTATTTTTACCGAAAAAACGCAACAAATGAAACAAAAGTTACTTGTAGGGTTAAGTTGGCTATTCTTATTCTCCCTGTCAACACAAGCACAAAGCCTTTTTGGAGAAGTAGTGTCTATTTTGGAAAACAATGGTTGTACCAATGGATACTGTCATGGTGGAAGTGCAGGAGGACTAGATTTATCAGGCTCTAATGGAGACATCTATAACAATTTAGTGGGAATTACACCTCAAAATGAGACGGCTATGATGAAGGGGGATTTACTGGTTGCACCAGGTTACCCAGAGCGTAGTTTTCTCTATCGAAAAGTCAATAAAGGAGCTTATCATGATTCTGAACTGACTAGTGGAGAAATGGATGACATGCCACCTAACGATACGGAATTATCAGCCAGAGATAAAGAAGTGATTCGTCAGTGGATTTACTTTGGGGCCAAACAATCAGGAAACTTGATGGGAGCAGATAATTTCCAAGCAATGGAAGATTATTTTGCAGATGGCGGAATCGATCCTGTAGAAAGACCAGAAGCTCCACCAGAAGGAGAAGGTTTTCAAGTACATTTAGGTCCTATATTTTTACCACCAGGTGAAGAGACCGAATACCTCAAAAAATTTGAGCTTCGTCTAGGAGAAAATACAGAGGTCAATCGTATTGAGTTATTTATGAGCGATTTTTCTCACCATTTCATTCTTTACAAATTTGGAGATGTCAATGAAGCGGCTAATATGGCAGAAGGTTTTAGAAGCCTCTTTTCGCAACCTCAAAGTGCAGAGTTTGTCACTATCTGGCAAGATAACTTAAACTATACTTTACCTGAAGGAACCGCCTATTTTTGGGATGAAAATGATGTTTTAGATCTTAATTATCACATCAAAAACTACAACCAAAGTGTTCCGTTAGCGGCCAATCTATATTTCAATGTCTATACACAAGAGGAAGGAACAGCTATCAAAGAAATGTTTTCGGCCTTACTTCTCAATTTTAATATCTATATCCCCAATAATAGTACCGATGTAACCTTTGATTATTATACAACTTTGCCGTTTAATATTAACTTATGGATGATGACACCTCATACACACCAATATGGTGTAGATTACGATGTCTTTTTAGAAAACGAAAATGGCTTACAACTGTTTGAAGGATTATATAATACTAATTATACAGCTTATACAGGAGAGTATGACTATGCACATCCACCAGTTCGTTACTTTGATAACTTTATAGAATTGCCAAGCGGTTCAACCTTGCTCAATCAAGCAACTTTTAATAATGATGGTCCAGAACCCGTTTCTTTTGGTTTGACAACTGACGATGAAATGATGATTACAGCGATTCAATACACAGTTGGTGACAACCATCAAGAACCTGCTCAAATTAATGAAATCAATGCGGTTTATTGTGAAAGCGATCCACCTGTTGAGTTATTCGCAAACTATGAAAGTGGAGTGGTTGGTAATGGAGTGATTTGGAACCAGTTCCACCCAGACAAAGCGGGAATAGGTACACATATCATTATTATTGATTGTTGTGATGAGAATACTCAAACAGAATTGGAGATAGAAGTCATTCCTGGTATTGAAAACCCAACAGTTATAGAAAACGAAGGCGTTTTGAGTGTGGAGGCAGTAGATGACTTAACTTATCAGTGGTACTTGGATGGTGAAGCAATAGAGGGCGCAACAGAGGTGACTTATGAGCCAATGGTGATGGGTAGTTACTATGTAGTGGCTAGTTCTGAGGCTTGTACTGCTCAATCATTAAGTGTGATGGTAGAGGATATGACCAGTATTGAAACAGTAACAGGAGTGGAAAAAATTAATGTTTTCCCGAATCCATTTGAAGGACAAACTCAATTGAAATATGACTTGAAAGAAACAGCCAATGTTGTTTTAGAAATTTACAATATCACAGGTCAAAGAATCCGTACGATTGCTAATGGACGGCAACAAGCAGGTCAGTATAACTATAATATCGACTTATCAGATGAAGCAGCAGGCGTTTATCTTTTACAACTCAATGTTGATGGGCAACTGCTTACAAAAAAATTGACAGCACAATAATATAGCTGAAATATTACTATAAGGCAAAGGGCAGTATCTTAAACAAGGTGCTGCCTTTTTTGTTTTTATTAAATTTTGAGGTATAACCAATTTTTAACGAAAAATATGTGTGGTTGTAATGGATAAGCCTTATTTTTATCAAAAAACGCAACAAATGAAACAAAAATTACTTATAGGGCTAAGTTGGCTATTCTTATTCTCTCTGTCAACTCAAGCACAAAGCCTTTTTGGAGAAGTGGTATCCGTTTTAGAAAACAATGGTTGTACCAATGGATACTGTCATGGTGGTGGAGGTGCAGGAGGACTAAATTTATCGGGTTCTAATACTGATATTTTCAATAATTTGGTCGGAATCACTCCCCAAAATGAAACGGCCATGATGAAAGGAGACTTATTGGTTGCACCAGGTTATCCAGAGCGTAGTTTTCTCTATCGAAAAGTCAATAAAGGAGCTTACCATGACTCTGAGTTGACTAGTGGTGAGATGGATGCGATGCCACCCAATGATACAGAACTATCAGCAAGAGACAAAGAAGTGATTCGTCAATGGATTTACTTTGGAGCGAAACAATCAGGAAACTTAATGGGAGCTGATAACTTTCAAGCAATGGAAGACTATTTTGCAGATGGCGGAATTGATCCTGTAGAAAGACCAGAAGCTCCACCAGAAGGAGAAGGTTTTCAAGTACATTTAGGACCACTCTTTTTACCACCTGGTGAAGAAGTAGAGTACCTTAAAAAGTTTGCCCTTCAATTAGAAGCCAATACAGAAGTCAATCGTATTGAGTTATTTATGAGCGACTTTTCTCATCATTTCATTATTTACAAATTTGGAGATGTCAATGAAGCTGAAAATATGGCAGAAGGCTTTAGAACCCTTTTTTCACAACCTCAAAGTGCTGAATTTGTGACGCTCTGGCAAGAAAATCGAGACTATAATTTACCAGAAGGAACTGCTTATTTCTGGAATCAAGATGACTTTTTAGATCTCAATTTTCATGTCAAAAACTACAATCAAAGTGTTCCATTAG
This sequence comes from Chitinophagales bacterium, assembly GCA_020630635.1. Taxonomy (GTDB): domain Bacteria; phylum Bacteroidota; class Bacteroidia; order Chitinophagales; family UBA2359; genus JAHDBB01. The sequence goes on along the minus strand of JAHDBB010000414.1, from coordinate 688 downwards.
CTGCTAGCCTATATTTTAACGTCTATACACAAGAAGAAGGAATTGCTATCAAAGAAATGCATTCATCTCTTTTATTGAATTTCAATATTTATATTCCCAACAATAGTACAGATGTCTCTTTTAACGACTATGCAACTTTTCCATTCGATGCCAATGTTTGGATGATGAGTTCTCATACCCATCAATATGGCATAGATTATGACGTATTTTTAGATAATGAAAATGGATTACAACTATTTGAAGGACAATACAATACCAATTACACCGCTTTTACAGGAGAGTATGATTATGCACATCCACCAGTTCGATATTTTGATAACTTTCTTGAAATGCCAAATGGAACCACTTTAATGAGCCAAGCAACGTACAATAATGATGGTCCACAAGATGTTTCTTTTGGTTTGACCACTGATGATGAAATGATGATTACCGGTATTCAGTACACAATTGGCGACAATCATCAAGAACCGACCCAAGTCAATGAAATCAATGCGGTTTATTGTGAAAATGATCCACCTGTTGAGTTATTGGCAAATTATGCAAGCGGAGTTGTAGGAAATGGAGTCATCTGGAATCAATTCCATCCAGATAAAGCCGGAATTGGTACACACATCATCATTATCGACTGTTGTGATGAGGATACCCAAACAGAATTGGAGATAGAAGTCATTCCTGGTATTGAAAATCC
>JAHDBB010000413.1 GCA_020630635.1 Chitinophagales bacterium | reverse complement strand
ACGAAGCATCAAAAAGTTCGCTCCTAAAAAAATATTACAAAATGAACTGCATTCATCATTTATAATTCATCATTCACCATTAAACTTTTAGCTGCGTTCCTATACGAATGATTTCGGCAAATACGCCTGCTGCGGTCACTGAAGCTCCTGCGCCTGGACCTTTAATCACCAAAGGACGTTCTTTGTAGCGTTGAGAATATAAAACCACCATATTGTCGCTGCCCGAAAGATCGTAAAATGGATGTGCTGCATCGACTGCCACCAATTCCACCTTTGTGGACTCTCGTGTGATAGATGCTAAGAAACGTAAACGCTTGCCTTCTGCTAAAGCTGCGTCTCGTTTTGCTACAAAAAAGGCATCTTCTGCTTTTAAGGTATCCATAAATGCATCAACCGTTGGAGCTTCGATACTGGACGATGGTAAAATATTTTCGATGTCAATCTCGTCCATTTCCAAAGCCACCCCAATTTCTCTAGCCAAAATCAAGGCTTTTCTCGCCACATCTTTTCCACTCAAATCGTCTCTTGGATCTGGCTCGGTAAAACCTCTATCTTTGGCTGCTTGTACCACCTCATAAAAGCTGTTATCCGCTGAGTAGGTATTGAAAATAAAGGAGAGCGAACCTGATAAAACGGCTTCTATTCGATGGATTTCATCCCCACTTTTCAATAAATCTTTAATGGTCGAAATGATGGGCAAGCCTGCCCCTACATTGGTTTCATACAAAAAGTGTGCATGATGCTTTTGGGATAAATGTTGATAGTCTAAATAATCTTGATAAGAACCTGAATTGGCTATTTTATTGGGTGTTACAATAGAAATGCTTGACTCTAAAACCTCTCTATAAAAATTAGTAGGAACTTTACTAGCTGTACAATCAATCAAAATCGAATTGGAAAGATTATAGACCTTCATGTTTTCAATAAAGACTCGAAGATCGGCTTCCATATCTGATTGTTCCAAAAAGTTTTCTACTTCTAAAATATTCATTCCTTTTGACTCAAAATGCATCTTTCGAGTATTGGTAATACCGACTAAACGCATTTCTAAAGAATATCTTTCTAATAAATAGGCTTGTTGACTTCGCATTTGTTCTAATAAAGTCTTGCCTATCAAACCATGGCCGACCAAATAAATATTGATGGTTTTGAGGTCTGTATCGAAAAAGGCTTGATGTAAAGCACTAATACTTTTGGCTTCATCTGACTTTTCGACTACCACTGATATATTTAGCTCCGAAGAACCTTGTGCAATGGCAAAAATATTGACTCCGTTATTGCCCAATGCTTTGAAAAGTCGCCCAGATAAACCTGTGGTATGCTTCATTTTTGACCCAATCACCGCTACAATAGAAAGATCATATTGTAACTCTATTTCATCCAGTAAACCCGCTTTTAATTCATATTCAAAGGCTTCTTCAATCGCTTGTTTGGCATTTTTAGCATCGACAGGTTTGACCGCAAAGGTGATAGAATGCTCCGAAGATGCTTGGGTAATTAGAATAATATTGACCTTATTTTTGGCCAATGCGCTGAATAAACGCCCTGCAATACCTGCCACACCGATCATTCCACTTCCTTGTACATTGAGCAAAACAATATCGCTGATAGAGGCAATTCCTTTGACAGTCTGATTGTCGTCTACATCATGAGCTATAAAGGTTCCTTCAAATTCAGGGTTAAAGGTGTTGCGAATGCGAATAGGAATGTTTTTTTCTAATACAGGTTGAATCGTGGGTGGATGAATGACCTTTGCACCAAAGTGAGACATTTCTAAGGCTTCTTCATAGGTCATCGTGTTGAGCGTAAAAGCTCGCTTTACCTTTCTTGGATCTGCGGTCATCACGCCATCTACATCCGTCCATATTTCCAGTTCTTCTGCCCCTACACCAGCAGCCACAATCGCTGCAGTATAATCAGAACCTCCCCTACCCAATGTTGTTGTGACACCGTCTTGATTGGACGCAATAAATCCACCCATTAAATGGACAGATTTATCTGATTCTATAGCATCATTTAGTTGTTGATTGGTTCTTTCAAAATCGACTTTTGCTGCTAAAAAATTACTGTCGGTAGCGATCATTCGACGGGAATCCAAAAACTTGACCCCTCCTAATTCTTGATCTACATAAAGAGCGATAATATAAGAGGATAGTAATTCTCCAAAGCTACTTACTTGGTCAATCATACGAGGACTCGCTTCTTGTATTAAGAAGGTTCCTTTTAGTAGATTGGAAAGATGCTCTAGGTTTTTATCCAGAAATTCAAGGGCTTGGGTTTGACGTTCTCCTTGCAAAAGCTCTTGAATAGCAGCAATATGTCGTTCTTTGAGTTCTTGCCAAACGTCCTTGTAAGATTCATCGCTTTGTTCAGCCGTCTTTGCCATATTAATCAGTTGGTCTGTCACTCCGCTAAAAGCAGATACAACAACGACTAATTGTTCGCCTTTTTGAACAAAACTATGGACAATTTCTTTGACATTTTGAATGCGGTCTGGACTTGCTACCGAAGACCCGCCAAATTTTAATACTCTCATTATCTATTATGTTACTTTTCAAAATAGTTGAAGTTATAGTAGAACACAACCTGTTTTATTACAGATATAAGTCCTTTTTCTCGAAAAAGTTTCAAAAATAAAGAAGTTTTCAATATTATATATACAAGTTGCTGACTTTTATATTTTTAAGAAAGAAAAACATTAGAATATTTTTAAATACATATCGGAACCCAACTTATTTATTTTTCTTTTATATCTCCTTAAAACAAAAAAAAAGCCAGTCCATAAGGACTGGCTTTTTAATAGAATAAATTTTACGTTTTGTTTTTAGCTTAAAGCCGTATTTTCTGTACCAGGAAGTAGTTCTTCTTCTCTTGGTTGTGGGATATTGATTTTTACGTCTCCTTTTGAAAGGTCAATCACCAAAGGTGTCGCCACAAATATAGAAGAGTAGGTACCCACAATAATACCAATCAATAAGGCAAATGAGAATCCTCGAATTACTTCTCCTCCAAATACGAATAACATAAAGACCACAAATAAAGTGGTGACAGAAGTAATGATGGTACGACTTAATGTGCTATTGATTGCATCATTGATAACCCCTAAAGAGTTTTGATTTTTGCGCTCTATCAAATACTCTCTGATACGGTCAAATACAACCACTGTATCATTGATCGAATAACCGATGACTGTCAATAAGGCTGCGATAAAGGCTTGGTTGATTTCCATACCGAATGGTAGGATACCGTGAAATATCGCAAAAATACTTAACAAAATTAAGGTATCGTGAATAACGGTCAATACTGCTGCCAAACCAAATTGCCATTTACGGAATCGTATCAAGATATATAAGAAAATACCCAATAAGGCAAAAATCGTTGCATAGAAAGCTCCCCTTGTAATATCATCCGCAATGGTTGGTCCTACTTTTTGAGAACTCATGATATTGTTTTTCTTAAAGCTATCTAAACTTGGTGCAGCACCAGCAACAAAGCCTTTGGTACTATTATAAATCATTTCTTCTATCCGATCAGATACACCAGGCTCACTATTATCAATTTCATAATTGGTCGTGATTTTTACTTGGTTATTTCCACCATAAGTTGTCACCAATGGAGCTTGACCAAAAACATCATCTCCTGCCAAACTGTTAGCAATTTCTTGTGTATTAACTGTTTGAGCATAGTTAACGGTATAAGTTCGTCCTCCTTCAAAATCGACCCCTAGCTCAAATCCTCTAGCGAAAATCGCTCCAATTCCTAAGGCAATGACAATACCTGAAATAATGTAATTTCTCTTTCTATTAGAGACAAAATCATACGCTGCATCTTTAAAGAACTCTAAACCAGAAGCAAACTTCATTTCATCTCCTTTATCCATTCGCCAGTCGATAATCAAACGAGTTAATAAAACGGCTGTAAATAAAGAAGAGAAAATACCAATAATCAAGATCGTTGCAAATCCTAATACTGGACCTAAACCAAAGTAAGCTAAAATAATTGCTGTAATCAAGGTGGTAAGGTTCGCATCAATAATGGCAGAATAAGATTTAGAAAAACCTTCCTTAATGGCGTTTTTCATACCGAGTCCCCGATGCAGTTCCTCCCTTATCCTCTCATAAATGATTACATTGGCATCCACCGCCATACCAATGGTCAATACAATACCTGCGATACCTGGTAGTGTCAAAGTAGCTCCCAAAGAAGCAAGGATACCAATAATAAAGAAAAGGTTGAGTATCAAAGCGATAACTGATACAATACCTCCTTTGTTATAATAGAAAACCATAAAACCCAAGACCATAACCAAACCTGCTAACAAGGAGAAAAGCCCAGAACGAACAGAGGCTTTACCCAATGTAGGTCCGACAATCGCTTCCTCGACAATTCGAGCAGGAGCAGGCAATTTACCAATTTTAAGGATATTGGCTAAATCTTGTCCTTCTGTGATGCTAAAGTCTCCCGTAATTTGGGTACTTCCTCCACCAATTTCAGATTGTACAATAGGAGCTGAATAAACTTCATTATCCAATACAATCGCAACAGGTCTTTGAATATTCTCACGAGTCAAAGTTTTCCACTTTCTTGCACCTTCTTGATTCATCGTCATTTGCACTTCTACTTGTCCATTTTGCTGAACATTGCTTCGTGCATTCGTAATGACTCCTCCATCTAATGGTGGAATGAAAGTATCTCCTGTACGGCTTTTGATTCCATATACTCGATAAAGAGAAACAGCATCGCCGTTATTATCTTCATATTCAGTAGCTTTTTGATCCAAAAGCATTTTCATATTACGAGGCAAAGCAGCCTTTACTTCTGGTTCTTCCAACATTTTTTTGAACTTAGGCACGTCACTTTTACTGACGGTTCCTAAAACGCCACTTCCTCCCTGTGTAGTGGGTTGAAAGATGGCAAACAATGGGTTGTCTGCCTTAAAATCTTCTATGCTCTGGTTGATACTGTCATTGGCAGCCAATCCGTCGCCATTGTCTGTATTCAATAAACCATCTTCTGAGCTAGTAGCACTGGTATCAGAACTTTCTGTTGTGCTAGATGTTTCTGTCTTATTCGTATCTTTATTTAAGCCTCTTTTGTTTTTAAGAGCCGTATTTGCGCTTTCAAACGCTTTGACCAAATCGTTGCTCATGGTGAACGTCTCCCAAATTTCGAGATTGGCTTCTGCTTGTAAAAGCTTACGCACTCTCTCTGGATCATCCACCCCAGGAAGTTCAACAATAATACGACCACTGCTTTTCTGCAAACTAATATTGGGGTTGGTTACACCAAACTTATCAATACGAGTTCTAATAATCTCAAAGGTCGTCTCAACGGCTGTCTGTGACTCTTCTTTTATTAGACGCAATACCTCTTCATTAGAAGAATTGAAGGTGATCTTGTCTTTGTATTCGGAAGAGCGAGAGAAGATCTGGGCAAGTGTTGTGTTGGTATTTTGTCTATTAAACTCTTGACCAAATAAAGTTACGAAATCTTCTTCTGAGTTTGCCTGTGCTTTTTTGGCACCGTCTAGAGCATTCAAAAAAGCAGGGTCGGTGCTGTTACCAGACATCGACTTGATCGCTTCTTCTAATGCTACCTGCATGACCACACTCATTCCACCTTGCAAGTCCAACCCTAAGTTAAGCGTATTTGCTTTACTTTCTTTGTAGGTATATTGTGCCAAGCCAAGATTGACCACAGGCTTTTCGCTGATAGAATCCAGATACAACTTTTCTAATCTTCTGATTTCGTTGTTTTTATCTTTATCTGTTACATCAGGCGATATACGTGCCTCTGCGTAATCTGTTGCTCGGTTTTCGACTCTGTTGGTGAAAAAAGTGAATGCCAATTGGTATAAACACACCAATAACAAGGCTACACAGAAAAATTTGACTAATCCTTTTCCCTGCATATCTAATTAGTATTAATTTTTAATTTTTAATTCTCTGGTAATATGTTTAAAGAAATAATGATAAA
>JAHDBB010000412.1 GCA_020630635.1 Chitinophagales bacterium | reverse complement strand
TAAGCGGTTCCATTGGGATCACCGTTACAGTCTAGTGGTGCTAAACAGTCAACGAGTCCAGTATTTCCCCCAACACAGTTACCGCAGGTATCAATATAAGCGGTTCCCAGAGAGTCACCATTGCAATCTAGGATATTAAGAAAACAATCCGTTAAACCAGTGTTGCCGCCGACACAAACGCCACAAGAATCAATATAGGCGGAGCCATTGTACACTCCATTGCAATCTAAAAGACAATCGGTTAAACCTGTATCGCCAGCGACACAAAAGCCACAGGCATCAATATAGGCAGAACCACCAAATACCCCATTACAATCAGTAGAATCAACAGGTAAGGTAAGGAAATTAGAAGAGAATAGTTGTGTTGTTGTTAGAAAAGAAAAGATAGCCCCTATGAGGGCAAGTAAAACTTGCTTTGTCATTTGGTAAGGTTTTATAGTAGTTTATGGTTGAAAAGTGGTAAATATACTACAAAAAAAGCAAGCCATTTTAGTTTTCAAAAGCTTTTTCTAATATTTTCTTTTCATTTATTTTTAAAACGACACTATATCCAGCTAGATTTTTGAACTCATTTATTGAGTAGTTATGAAAACCTTCTTTTATGTTTTTATTGTCTATAACTTTGGTGATAATATGGTGGTTTTTATCCAATAAAACGAGACTTACTATTTGGGATTTAGGCAAGTAAAGCTCTATAAAAGATTCTTGTAAAGTATTTTGATAAATGTTTAAAGACGGGACAAGGCGATTATTGGTAGGGATGCATTCTTCAATACGAGCATCAAAGATAGTACCTATCGGTACATAAAATTCTTCCATTAAATCAATATTGTCACCTGCTTTATAGTAGACATTGTTGGTGATGGTTGCTGAAGATGAAATATAGTCTTGTGCTTGAAAGTTTCCATTGAGTCCATTTGTTGAAATATAGTGATAGATAGAATCGTCTTGACATGTATTATTGATACTACAATCATTTAAACCTGTATTGCCTCCTACACAATTTCCACAAATATCTATATAGGCATTTCCACTAAAGTCCCCATTACAATCTGCCATACAAGCAGGTAGACCTGTATTTCCCCCCACACAATTTCCACAATTATCTATAAAAGCAACACCATTTAAGTCGCCATTACAATCTACATTACAAGGTAAAATACCTGTATTTCCTCCCACACAATTTCCACAAATATCAATAAAAGCAACACCATTTAAATCACCATTGCAATCAACATTACAAGGAGCAATACCCGTATTCCCTCCAACGCAATTTCCGCAATTATCTATAAATGCTGTGCCATTGACATCGTTATTGCAATCCATAAGACAAGCAGTTAAACCTGTATTTCCTTCCACACAATTCCCACAATTATCTATAAATGCTGTTCCATTTAGGTCGCCATTACAATCAGCATTACAAGGCAAGATACCCGTATTTCCCCCTACACAATTTCCACAAATATCAATAAACGCAATGCCATTCAAGTCTCCATTGCAATCAGTGATGCAAGCCGTTAAGCCAGTATTGCCTTGTACACAAATACCACAATTATCAATGAAAGCGGTTCCCCCAAAGTCTCCATTACAGTCAGCTACACAAGCGACTAAACCTGTACTTCCTTCTACACAATTCCCGCAGTTATCAATAAAGGCCGTTCCATTAGGTTCGTCGTTACAATCGCAATTAGAACCAGCAATAGTACATTCAGAAGGTTTATGAATGATAAATTTGTCTTTGACTTCAAAAGAGTTGGTGTTGTCATCATAAGCGACATATTCAAAAACAAGAGAATCTTTGCTAATGGCTAAATGACCAGAACCTTTTTGTAAGAGTCCTCGACCACCATTGAATACTGTACTATCTAAGTCTGTGAAATAGGAAGGAGTTTCAAAAGGACGCATTATAGGATGGTTAAAAAAATCTTGATTACTAGAAGGATTAGATAAATTACTAGAAGATCCCATGACTAAATAAACAGTACCTTTATCCTCTTTTTCAAAAGAACTACATTCAAAGTTGGTATAATCAAAACTACTTTGATTGGAAGTTAAATAATTTTGTAAGCATCCATCACATCCATCATCTAATAACATCGTAGAATCCGTTTCATCAAAAGTTGCAGCATTGGTATCGTTGACATTATAATAGCCATCTATCAAGAAAGACCGTTCATAATAATGGTTGTGTCCACTCATGACCAAATCCACATCAAAATCATCCAAAACTTCTGCAATGTAGTTCATCATGGCTCTGATGTCACTTTCTACTTTATACAAACTACTGCTTGCATTGGCATCAGCCATTAAAGTATTTCGACGATAACGAAAACTTGCAGAGTGGATAGGATGGTGTAAATAGGCAATCGTCCATCTTGATTGATTGTTGCTCAAATCATTGATAAGCCAATCTCTCAAATCTGTAACTTCCTCTACAAATAAATTATCATCAATTTCAGAATTAAGACAAACAAAATGCACATCTCCATGATCAAAAGAATAGTAACCTTTATTTGGTTCAATAGATGGAAATATATCAAAAAACGCCTCCAAGTTTTCATTTACCAATGAATAGTCTACTTCATGATTACCAATTGTTGTCCATAAGATTTGATTCTTCAAAATATCTTCTAATGGATTAAAAACAGTTCGTTGATAAGCATAATCACTTCCATCAGGAACACAATTGTCATCTGGACAAGCCATTGTGGGTGGACCACAGACACTGGTATCATTATCAGCTCCAGTATTGTAAGCATTATCCCCCAACATAAGAATCAAGTCGTTACTTGTTGCAATATCTAGATTGTCAATATTTCCATCATTGTTAGCATCACCGATATAATCATTATAAGCCAATTGAACCTCTTCAAATCCAAATTCATAACCGCCATCTCCTGTTACCCAAATGTTTAAAGGCTGCGTAGTACTAGTAGGGTAAGGGTTAAATGTTCCGCCATCCAATACCGTATTATTCATACAGCGAATTTCATACTCTATAGGATTGGTGGTTGCAATAAATGTTTCGTAATCATAGGCATCACATTGGGTCAAAAAATCACCATACTGAAAGGGAATATCAATGCTTCGATAAACAGGGTTAATCGTTTGACAAGTAAATGTCGTATTCCCAATATTTCTATAACAAATTTGAGTAGAGACATCTTCATCTGTTCGCCACAAAACCCTCACCTCATTATTGGCTTGACCATTGTTGCCTGCTAGTAAGTAAGGATGTCTTTCAAGTTGAGGACAATTGCCATTACCGCCTGTTCCACCATTGGAACTATTACCAATCGTAACATTAAATTCTTGTGTAGAACCATATTGAATCGTACCACATGGGTTTAGATAATAAGCCGAAAAATCGTCATAATTATAATAGTAAAGACTCTCTAATACCAACATTTTATGAGTACCAACTACGGCATCATTGGGGATTTCAATATTGGGAATCGTATGTTGATAACTACCGCTACTGTTATAAATGTCTGTTCCGCTAATGGCATCATAAGTTCTTTGGGAAGAGAATATATTTTCATTGAAATCATAAAAGCCATCATCATTGAAGTCAATCCAAACTGCCCAATAAGTTCTATATTTTCCATCATTATTATCAGGTGAACCATTGCCTTTTTGAATAAAATAAACAGGATAATTAGTTCCTGCATTTAGATTGATTTGGCTATTGGCATCTTGAGTAAGATCGGTTAATAGAACTCCATCAATTTGAATGGTGTCGATTTCAAAATAAGGGTTATTTAATAAGGTCACTGAATCACAAGGAACTTCTGATGTGGAGGCTAAGATACTGGTCGTTGTAGAACTGTCGGTATCATAAAAGGCATCCAATACACAAACTTGTGAACCATCATCGGATACACTCAAACGCAACCAGCCGTACATCGTTTTAGTGAAACAACCTGCTTGAGTAATACGAATACCGACATAACCTGTTTGTCCTGCTAAGTTCGCAAAAGTACTATGATAAATCACAACAGCCGTATCATTGTGCGCTCGTGTTAGGGTTTTAAAATCGTATGTGCTGGCTAAGTTCGCAACATTAGACCCTTCTGGAATAAATGTAAGGTTGCTCGTATTCGCTGTACACAAGGCCTCTACCTTAACTTGTGTTTCATTGAGCATATAAAAGGTATCATCGACAGAGGTTACAACCAGATAACCTGTGTCATCTAAATAGAATCCTTGATAATCACTAGGCGCATTGGCACAAAGTGGAGTGCTACCAGAACCCAAAGCGAAACGTCTATAATTTTTTTGAAAATCCTTAAAGTCTATTTCTAAATTATTAATAGTTGCATTATACAAATCATTGTAATTAAGGTTTTGAAAGGCATTTGATTCAAAATGAATACTTAGGTTTTCTATATCATATAAATCAGTATGATCTGTTGTATTCCCTTCAATGGATACATAAGCTATTTGGTCATTGCTTCCATCTCTTGTTACTTTTAAAGTATAACCACTTGGTAAGTTGGTGACTTGAAATATATTATTATTCAGTGGATATTCAATGACGTTATTTTTGAATCTTCCTTCTGAAAGTTCTAAGGTCAAAACATTATAAATGCTGCCATCATCATTATCAGATTCTTGAAAAAAGTAACCATCAATCGTTAGGGTAGGAGTGCCATTGGGTATAAATGTAAGAGAAGGCGTTGTGCCAATCAAATTTCTATCGGAATAAGTAGTATCCAAATATGACCACATTCTCGTTTTTTGTCCTTCTGTAAACATCACTTCTGCGCCATAGTCCATCATATTAAAGATGTTGTCTGGAGGATCTAAACCAATAGAACAAGTACTTGCTCCTGTATAAAAACCTGTACTACAAGTATTGGGTAAGTCGCTGCAAGAACTCACTTCATAAGGATAAATGACGGAAGCATCTCCTATCGTATTGGGCGTATCATCTACAAAATCATCTCTTGAACAATTGCTACTTTGACCAACACTTGGAAAACTGGAATAATTGCTATCATTTTCACCATAATCTCCCCAAGTATGTTGTAAACCCAACCAATGTCCTACTTCATGAGCCAAAATATGTTTTCGGTTATAAGCAATAGCATTAGAGGCTCCTGTCGTTCCCAAATATTCATAGCGAATGACAATTCCATCATTAAAGGCATTTACATCTCGATCTACTACTTCAGGATAAAAAGCATATCCCGACGCATTACCCAAGTATTTGATAACCCAAACATTTAAGTAAGTTTCACGAGGCCATTGCGTCATTTTTTTAAACGTTTGAGCGAAGCTATTACCATCGTTGGTATAAAAAGACTCTGTATAAGTGATACCAGTTGTTGCATTGCCATAAGGATCAACACCTGCTAGCTCAAAACGAATATTGACATCTGCTTGATCTTCATAAAAAGGATCTCCGACTTGTAGTCTATCTGCATTTTCTGCATTAAAGTCATTATTCAAATCTTGTATTGCTCCTTCTATTTGGGAATAACTGATTTGTTCCTCTCCACATTGATGTAATACGTGGAAAACAACAGGAATAATACGACTAGGGAGACTTTGTTTCTCTAAAGAAGAAAGAGGTTTTTTTAGTTTTTCTTGTTCTACCAATACCCTTCTTTTTTCTTTCACTTCATCAAAAAGAGTTGGTTGTTGTTCATAGAGATTTAACAGTGATTTTTGTAATCCACAGTCTTGTCCTGTGAGCGTGAACGAGACGGCATACAATAACCCAATCAGCCCAAAATATTTGGGGCGTAAGTATCGGTGCATGGTTGAAAATTTAGTGAGTATGTATTTTTGTCTAAAGTGTAAGTTGTTGTATGTTAGGTTTATACTGATTTACTTGGGCAATGTTATGTGTGTTTTATAAAAAACATTTATGTGTGTGATTGGTTCTCTAAATTAGATAAAATAATCTATAAATTACAATATTTTTCTTTTTTTATGCTATTTTTTTAGGAGAGAATGGTTATTACTCTTTCATCGCAACGG
>JAHDBB010000411.1 GCA_020630635.1 Chitinophagales bacterium | reverse complement strand
TGTATTTCTTTTAATTAGGAGCGAAAGGTTTTTCTTTCATCGTTACGGAAAGTCCCGCTATCCGTTCTCATTCGTGTCGCCAACGTTTTAGGAAGCCAACACTACGACACGAATACCACTTCTATCGGGGCTATTTTGAACGGTCTCTACCGATTGTAATAGAACCGCTTTAGAATTTTGAAATTAGAAATTAGAATTTGGATCATCTTATGTGATGAAAAAAACTTTTATGATAAAAAAATCCCTATTTTAGCATTTTAAAAATCAAACTACAATGCTAAATAAAATACTTCCGTTCTTTACCTTATTGACCATTGGATACATCACCTATTTATTTTTACAAAATAACGATATTCAAACATCTCAAAAACAAGTTCTTACTACTTTTGGGACTTACGAAGAGGGCGAACAGTCCTCACGAAAAAACTGGAACCTCAAACGTTTAGCCAATCCCAAAACAGGAAAGATCCCACCCAATATTCGTTCCAAAGAATTGACCTTTATCAAAGAAATGCCCCAAGACAAATCGTCCAATGTAATAGAAGACTTAGATTGGATTCATCGAGGACCCTTCAATGTAGGAGGACGCACCCGTGCATTTGCCATCGACATGACCAATGAAAATGTGATGCTCGCAATAGGTGTATCAGGAGGCATTTGGCGGACAGAGGATGCAGGAGCTTCCTGGACTAAAATATCCGATCCATTGGGTTTACAAGGAGCAATCGCTTTAGTACAAGACACCAGAGAAGGACACACCGATACTTGGTATTATGCAACAGGCGAACTATATGGAAATTCGGCTGGATTAGGTGGAGGCTTTTACATTGGCGATGGCATCTTCAAGTCAACCGACGGTGGATTCACTTGGAACTCCTTAGCCAATACTGCCAGCGAAACCCCACAAGTTTTTGAATCCTTTTTCGACGGTTCTTGGCAATTAGCCATCGACCCCTCCAATATAGAACAAGACGAAATTTATGCAGCAACCTATGGACGTTTATATCGAAGCACAGATGGCGGAAATAATTGGAATGTTGAGCTTACTGGATCGTCAACCTTCAGCTATTTTACCAATGTAGCCGTCTCGCAAACTGGAGTCGTTTATGCTACCTTTAGCAGCGATGGAGGTAATGAAGGGATTTGGCGTTCTACCAATGGAACCGACTTTACCAATATCACACCACCCGATTTTCCCGACGAATATGGTCGCATTGCTTTAGATATAAGTCCATCTAATGAAAATGAAGTATATTTTCTCTTTACCACTATTGAAGGTTTCGGAAAGGAGACCGCTAATTTTAGAGGTGATCCCGAATGGAATGGACTTTGGAAATATACTTATCTAGAAGGAGAGGGGACAGGCGAAGGCGGAGAATGGACGGATTTATCACAAAACTTGCCAAAAGGTCCACTCAAATTAGATGACTTTATCGCACAAGGTGGATACAATTTAGTCGTCAAAGTCAAACCCGATGATTCCAATACAGTATTTGTTGGAGGGACGAATCTACATCGTTCCACAGATGGTTTTACAACGAGTGACAACACCACATTTTTAGGAGGCTATGATTTACTATCCGATCTTCCCAATATTTTGGTGTATCCCAATCACCATCCCGACCAACACGATTTAGTATTTTTACCTTCCAATCCCAATACAGTGATTTCGGTGAATGATGGTGGATTGGCTCGTATGGACAATGTGATGGATGACAACATCATCTGGGAGTCACTCAACAATGGCTACATCACGACCCAATTTTACACCATCGCCATTCCCCAACATGACACCAGTAATATTGTAATGGGTGGTTTACAAGACAATGGAACCTTTTTTACGCCTTCTGCAAAAGTCGATACAACATGGGTGATGTCTTCAAGCGGAGATGGCAGCTACTTAGCCATTCCCAACAATGCCGATTATTATATCACCTCTTTACAAGAAGGAAGAATCTTTAAATTATTATTGGATGAAAAGGGCAATCAATTAGACCTCAAGCGTATTGATCCCATTGGTCCAGATCGAGAGACCGATTATCAATTTATCAATCCCTTTGTTTTAGATCCCAACGACAACAACATTCTTTACCTTCCTGCAAGAAATAAACTTTGGATGAATACTGATATTTCAGCAATTCCTTTTGATGGAGGGATTGATTCTATCTCGACCAATTGGGTAGAATCACCAGCCGAATTTTTAGAAGAAGACTTTTTTACCAGTATTGCAGCTTGTAGCGAACCAGCAGGTCGTTTATACTTAGGAACGCAAGCACAGCGTTTATACCGAGTCGATGAGGTCAATACCGACAATCCCATCGTGACTGATTTAACTTGGGCAGATTTTCCAGATGGCTATATTTATCAAGTCGCCATTGACCCAAGAGACAACGATAATATTTTCGTCATTTTTTCCAACTATGAAGTGTACAGTCTCTTTTATTCTACCGATGCAGGTTTGACTTTCACCAAAGCCGCAGGCAATTTAGAGCAAACTATTGATGGTGGAGGCAATGGTCCTTCCTTTCGTTGGCTCTCCGTTTTACCTTTAGCCAATGACTCCGTTTCCTATTATTTGGGAACCAGTACAGGTTTGTATCATACCCACCGTATTGATAGCACAGCAACTGTTTGGACACAAGTAAATCCTGAAGGTATTGGAGCAGCGATTGTGGATATGGTCGTGACTCGTCCGTTGGATAGTCTCATTGTTGTAGCGACACATGGTGATGGCGTTTATTCCGCCAATACCCCAGCCGATCCACCACCTCCAACGACTCATACACCTTCGATTGTACAAAGTGATGTGTCATTAAAGATTTATCCCAATCCCATCCAATCTCAAACAACAATAGAGTTTTCTTTAGAAAAACCAACCTATACTAAAATCACTTTGACTAATGCTTTAGGACAAGAAATCAAAGTACTTACCTACCAATTTTTAGAAGCAGGCAATCACCAAAAAGTTATCCATACAGATTATTTATTGAAAGGAACTTATTATCTAACGCTACAAACACAAGATGGAAAAAAGACTCATTCTTTTGTGAAAATATAGTTGGTTGTGTCAATCCGATAGCTCGACTAGTATGCATAGATGTTTTATTTTATGAGAAGCGAAAGTTGGATGCTTCGTCGCTACGGAAAGTCCCGCTATCCGTTCCTATGAATGCAGCCAAGTTTTAGGTAGCCATACTTTTGCATTCATACCACTACTATCGGGGCTAGATCGTTACAGTCTGAACTTAATAGTAACGGAGCCGCTTTAGAATTTAGGATTTTGAAATTGGAATTTAATTTATTCAAGGCTATTTTATAAAGTCTCAATCTCTACCAGTAATTTTTCTGAATCAAAGACGAAAAAGTTTTGCTTCATTCTTTAGGATGAAGCCACAAGAGATACAACCTAACACCCAATAATTTTTTAGAAATATAATTTGAGTAAAAAGAACTGATTTTTACATTTTAATATATAAAAAATCATTTTATGTAAGAGCTAGATCAAGGCTTCCATTTTTTTAGTATATTCGCCCTAAGTTCACAGCGATCAAAGCATAACTTTTTGAAAACCAAAAACTTACATTTTTTAATTTTTTTAACTAAATAAAAACAACATGTCTGTACAAGAAAAATATACAGAAGAAGAATGGTTTTTACTCAAAACAACACCATCTTTGGTGGGTTCTGCTATGGCAGGCGCAGGTAATAGCGGTATTATGGGAACGATGAAAGAAGCGATGGCGAATGTTCGTTCTATCATGGAAGCCAACAATGAATATCCTGAAAATCCTTTAATTGGATCTATCGTTCAAAAGCCTGCTTCTCGTGAAGAAGCCAAAGAAATGGCTGGTGATTACAAAGAGCGTCTAATGTCTCGTATGCAAGAAAACAATGTCAAAAAAGCGGAAGAATTGGCAGAATTGACCATTTCGGATGTGGAAGCGGCTTGTGCCTTATTGGATGAAAGGGAAGATGCAGATGTAGCGATGGAATACAAAAATTGGGTTTTTGGTATTGCGATCAAAGTGGCGGAAGCTGCCAAAGAAGGAGGCTTTTTAGGCTTCGGAGGAACACAAGTAAGTGAAGGAGAACAGGCTCTTTTAGAACGCCTCAAAACTACTTTATGTTTAGATGAAGCCGTTTAAACATTTACACATATAAAGACAAAAAATAAACCCCACAGCAAACCAAGCTTGTGGGGTTTTTCATTGATTGATTTCCTCCAATCAATCAACTCCTTCAATCAAAAATGTCTTCACGAAAATAATATTTATAAATCAACAGTTTCTTTGTTTTTTTGACTACCAGTCTAAATTTACCACGATTATTGCTGCATCTTACAATTAAAGAAAAAATATGTCGCTTCAATCGGATTGCTACCCACGCAAAGAAGAGGCAATCCGATTGATAAAGAGAAAGGAGTCCATTTTATACGAGAAGACCTATCTGACTGAAACGATTGAGCCTTTCTTTAGATGTAATAAAGATAATTGATAATCTTAGATGAGTCGCTTTTTTTTTAGGAGCGAAAGGTAAAGTGCGCTGTCGTCACAGAAAGTCCCGCTATCCGTTCTTATAAATGCAGCCTTGCTTTATGAAGCCAACGCATTGCATTTATACCACTCCTATCGGGGCTAGATCGTTGCAGACAGAACCTCTTCGTTCCATCCTTCGTTTGCGACAATCGACTAGTGCAATACATTTACTTTTCGAGTCACTCTCGTATTTTCGATTTGGATATTAATAGAGTAAATACCATTGACCAAATTGGCTAAATCAAGGGTAATATGATTTTGTCCTTTTTGAGTTTGTACCTCTTGCGTTTGAATCAACTGACCAAATGCATCTGTGATTTGTACCAATCCTAAAGTTGCTTCATTGGTCTCAAAATCGACATGGACCAAATCAACTGTTGGATTGGGATAAGCAATCAAATTCCCGATACGAATTTTTGGGGCATTGGGTAAAATTTCCAACGTACCATCTTCCGCCTTACCATTGTCCAAAGTCAACACCGTACCCAAATCTCCCAAATCAAAGTCACCATCATTGAAAGTAGGTTGATTTAATACTTGGCGAGTCTCTTGGTTGATTTCTTCCGTATCATCATTATGAGGCATATTGTTCGGCAAATTTAATTCTGTCGCCCCTAGTATTTGTTTAGGCAAATCAGATAAATCTTCAAGAGCAGACATTTCTTCACCACAGCTTTCAACAACGACTAAGAAAGTGGTCGTCACATCAGGAGTTTCATAATATTCTTCGATGATACACTCCTCGCCAACTCCACAGAACTCTCCTTGTTCTTCCTCGTCATCAGGTCCATCAGGTTCATCATCATACACTACATAGGTAGAACAAAAAACGCCTGGAGAGTAAGCAACATAAAAAGTAGTAGTACTAGGATTCACAACAACTGCGGAACAATTGGCATAACAGTCTAAAGTTTCTTCACTGTTATCAGATGACCATATTATGATAGCAGGACCATCTGGCTCATCATGGGAATCACATTCACTTGTAAAAACACCTTCCAATGCAACGGTTTCACCTGGACAAATGGTAAAAACATAGTCCGCATCTTGTGCTTGAATTTTTTGGCTATTAAATGCTAAAAGACCTAATAAAACAATGGTTAGAGCAGTGAGTTGAGCTAACTTGATGTAAAAAGAATAAGAGGAATTCTTAGTATGAAAATGTAATATCTGGGTTTTCATAGTTGAATAATTTAAAAAGTTGACAATCATTTTAGTTATAAGAACACTGCAAAGTTAAGACAGTTTCGATGTTGGATTCTTGGATTATTCTGAGCGTTTATGGAGCTTTTTAGCTAAAATAAAAATGATAGATTGTTGATTATCAGCCTTTTTAAATCATCTAAGGAATAGATAGGAAAAACGGGAATATACGGAAAATGAAATGCGGGTTTAACGAAATGATGGGTTGTTTGGGCTTTTTTGTGGTTTTGGGATAGATAGTTTTAACCTTGTTTTATGATTTTTT
>JAHDBB010000410.1 GCA_020630635.1 Chitinophagales bacterium | reverse complement strand
CGGTGCAAAGTTGCGAAAAAAAAAGGGTAAGTACAACATCCCTTTTTAGAAATTGTCAAATATTATGGCTGTATCAATACTTTTTCTACTATTATGGCTTTTTCGGTTTCAATCGCTACGAAATAAATCCCTGCTTTTGCTTGTATATCTATGGGTGTAGAAGAAACTCCAACTTGTTTTGTTTCTTTCAATTGTCCGATACTATTGTAAATTTTTATTGTTTTTATGATTTCTTTAGATTCAACAGTAAAGGAGCCTGTATTGGGATTGGGATAAATCCGAAAAGTAGGACGCTCCATAATGGAAGATAAAGAAGTCATCGTCGGAATTTCTGATACCATCGTATTCTGTGTCGTATTCGTCACAATGGCTGGATTGAAGTCAAAGAAAATATGGGCGGTGTTTTCTATCAATGTATTTTCGGGAAGATTGCTATTCGTTTCAATTTTGAATTTGATGAAACCATGTGAAGCAGGTTCATTGACATTGCTATCGGGTAAATAAATATCGTCAAATTGAAATTCTATCAGGCGTAAGGACTCATTGATTTTGGTGCTGACATCGTGACTACTGGTTACAAATTGGAAGGTTTCTATATCTAATTGCTCACTTAATGTATCGGTGATCATGACATTGAATGCCGTATCATTTCCTGTGTTTTGGAAGCGAATCGTATAGTTTAAAAGACTGTCTTCAAAAAGCGTATAATTGTCCTCTCCTACTCCTGTGGGCGTGACTAATTTATCATTGGGATCATAGGCGCAAACCAATTCTGATGTATTGGAAAAGTTATCATTTCCTGCTCCATCCCAAGTTGCTATGGTTGCATCAAAACTAAGTTCTTCGCCTATAAATTCGACACCTGGCATTTGATACAATAAATGTATTTGATCTGAATGTGTTGGGTGTAAATCGTCATAGAACCAATAAAGAATATCTCCTGCTATAGAATCGACGGGAGGTGTGGAAGATACGAAAGTAGCTAGCTCATCGGCTAATAAACTGACATAACCACTGGTTGACTCTGAACTTTGATTGGAGTAGGTTAGCCATACATTCATTTCTTGATTACAGCGTTTGATGCTAGTGGTTATATCTACTTCTTGTATGAGAAAATTAGTGACAGGTAGCATTGGGAAATAGAAGGTGGTGTCAATCGAATCTGTTACTTCTATTGTGTAGTTATTGATTCCATTGGCTTGCCAAAAATCATTGTTTGTCTCATCATATTCAAGAGTGTAAGTTCCTTCTTCAACAAAAAAATGAAAAGAACCTACTCCATCATTAAAGGTATATAAGGCTTCTGGATTGAGCGTAAAAGGTAGGTTGTATAAGAGTTGTTCTTCTGTGTCAAAAAGACCGTTTTCATTTTCATCATAAAACGCTTGTGCGGTGATGGTTGGCTGGATTTCTCTGATTTTTAAAAGCCAATAATCTGCAAATGCGATATGGTTTTCTATATCACCATCTTCAGAAATGCTTGATCCTCCTACTAAAAAACGTCCATCATCCAATTGTACAATACTTGTCAAGTTGTCTCCTTGATTGCCTCCATAGTTTTGAGACCATTCAATATTGCCTGATTCATCAACCTTCATCACCCATCCATCAAAATAACCATAGTTGTTTGCAAAGTCTCCATCTTCAGAATTGCTAGACCCCAATATCACAAAACTTCCATCGGCTAAGGCTTTTAATTCACGTGGTCGATCTGTCATCAAACCACCATAATTTTGAGACCATTGGATATTGCCTGTCTCATCTATTTTGAGCAGCCAATAATCTTCATCTCCATTATTGGATTCTGTATCTCCATCATTGGATTTGCTGGTTCCTACCAATAAAAAGCCATTGTTAAGCGTTTGTGCCATTTCATACAGTACTTCACTATTGCTTCCTCCGTAAGTTTGAGACCATTCAACATTTCCAATACTGTCGATTTTGACGACCCAATAATCCCCTCCTACCTCATTACTATTTGAAGTCGTATGACCTCCTACTATAAATCCTCCATCAGTGGTCGATATAATTTCTTTAAAAGCATCGTTGCCATCTCCTCCATAAGTTTGAGACCATTCAACGTTTCCGATACTGTCTATCTTAATGAGCCAAGCATCACTATGGAGTATATTGATTTCATCACTTATATGAGTGCTTCCTGCTAATAAAAAGCCTCCATCATTGGTATTTAATAGATCATTGCAATAATCATTTTCACTTCCTCCATAGGTTTGAGACCATTGTAGATTACCATACTGATCTATTTTAAATATCCACATATCATTGTGTCCATTATTGTTTCCGACATCTCCATCATTGGAATAACTGTTGCCTCCCAATAAAAAACCTCCATCATTAGTATTGACCACCTGACTACAGTAATCATATTCGCTTCCTCCATAACTTCGATACCAGTAAGTAGTGCCTTCTTCGCTGATTTTTATAATCAAACAATCATCTTCTCCATAATTTCCGATATAATCATCATCTGATGCTGAATTACCTATGAGAAGATAATTTCCATCATTGGTTTGAGCTATTGTATGTAAAAGATCCATACTATTGCCTCCGTATTTTCTGGACCAGTCAACTACTTGTGATTTCAAACTATTTGCCATTAATAGGCAGGTCAATAAGATCATTGTTTTTTTCATGATTTTTATTTTTGGGGATTAAATGCCACTCCGCTCATGATTTTTTATTTTTGGAGCGAAAGGACTTGATAATGGTAAAGCGATTTAATAAAAGATGCTCTACAAATTTAATCAATAAATATCTAAAACATAAATCTCAATATGTTAAAAGTTTTGAATAAAAAAAGCCACGAACACACTTTAAAAATTCGTGCATTCGTGGCAAAAGTATTTTTATTTGATAAACTCCCTCTATTGCCCAATGGGATGCCAAGTCGTTTTAACCTCTTGCGTATCCAAGATAAAATACGGACTTTGACCTTCATCCGACAGCCATTTTTTATCCTTATAAACGACCACTCTTTTCAAATTATTCGTGGCATTTTGTTGGATCGTTTTGATTTGGTCTTGAGCGTCTCCACAATAAATAAATGCGTTTACATCCATATGTTTGGAGAAATGTCCTGCCAACTCGTCTCGATGTCCTGTCAAGATATTAATGACTCCGCCTGGTACATCCGATGAATGCAAAACTTCGGCAAAAGAGATAGCACATGTTGGATGGTCAGTCGATGCTAAAACGACCACCGTATTGCCTCCACAAATAGCTGGAATCACACTAGAAACCAATCCCAACAAGCCATATTCTTCGGGTGCAAATACAGCAACCACACCCGTTGGTTCTTGAATTGAAAAATTAAAGTGAGACGAAGCGACAGGATTTACCGCACTAAAAACTTGCTGGTATTTGTCCGTCCAACCTGCGTAATAAACGAGTCGATCTATCGCTGCGTTTACTTCTTTTTCCGCTTGATTCGCTGTCGCTCCTGTCGTTTGCAATTCGGCTACAAACTGCGCTTTTCGCCCTTCCAACATTTCAGCGATTCGATAAAGAATTTGTCCTCGATTGTAGGCGGAGCGTCCTGCCCATCCGCCAAAGGCTTTTCGAGCGACCACGACAGCTTCTCTAAAATCTTTGCGAGAGCCTCTACAGACATTGGCGATCAATTTTTGTTGTTTGTCCATGAGCTTATAATATCTTCCTGATTCGGTACGAGGGAATTTGCCTCCTATATAGAGTTTGTAAGTTTTCAAAACATTTAGATGTCCAACAGGCGTAAATGCACCATTAGATTGGACTTTTGTTTGCGCTTTTCCATTGGCTTTGGAAGTCACCTTTTTTCGGGTTGTTTTCTTAATTTTCGTTGCCATTATATATTTTTTATTTTTTTTAATTTATTTTTAGGAGCGAAAGATTGGAGCTTCGTCGCAATGAAAAGTCCCGCTATCCGTTCTTATGCTAAAAGCTTCGCAAAACCTCTTAGCTAACGCTGCGTTTAGCATACCACTACTATCGGGGCTAGTTAATTGAGGTCTCAACTTCTTAGTATCAGAAATAGGGACGAAAGTGACGACGTGGCGTAAAGGGACGTTATTTATTAGTTAATAAAAAAATACGCACAAAAAGAACCGAATCGTCCCATCGTCCCCAAAAGCAAGAAAAGAACCGAATCGTCCCTTTCGTCCCATTTTTTTAAAAACGTCCCATCGTCCCAAAACAATTTTTAATTAAGATTAAGATACGGAAGCAATCCGTGCAGTCCTCCTTCTCGACCAAAGCCACTTTCCTTATATCCACCAAAAGGAGAAGTCGGATCAAACTTATTATACGTATTTGCCCATACAACACCTGCCCTCAACTTATTCGTCATCTTAAAAATCTTAGAACCTTTATCCGTCCAAACTCCTGCCGACAATCCATAAAAAGTATTATTGGCTTTCGTTAAAACTTCCTCGAACGTTCGGAAAGACTGGACGGCTAAGACAGGACCAAAGATTTCTTCTTGGACGATTCGATGTGACTGTGAGGTCTGTGTAAACAAGGTCGGACGACACCAGTAACCACCCGTCGAAGGCAAAGAACAACTGCTTTGAAAGAACTGTGCGCCCTCTCCTTTTCCTACTTCGATATACTTCTCAATCGTCTCCAACTGACTTTTTGAATTTATGGCTCCGATGTCCGTATTTTTATCCAATGGATCACCAACAATCAAGGTTTCCATTCTATCTTTCAGCTTTTGGATAACCAAGTCTTCGATAGATTCCTGTACAAAAAGACGAGAACCCGCACAACAAACATGTCCTTGATTAAAGTAAATACCATTGACAATTCCTTCGACTGCTTGGTCGATGGTCGCATCCTCTAAAATAATATTCGCAGCTTTTCCGCCTAGTTCCAAAGTCACTTTTTTATTCGTTCCAGCGATAGAGTTTTGTATCAACTTACCCACTTCCGTAGAACCTGTAAACGCAATCTTATCAATATCAGGATGATTGACGATAGCGGCTCCTGTGGCTCCTGCTCCTGTCACGATATTCACAACGCCTGGTGGAAGGTCGGCTTCTTGTAACAACTCGGCTAATTTGAGTGCCGTCAATGGAGTCGTTTCAGCAGGTTTTAAGACAACGGTATTTCCTGTCGCCAAAGCAGGTGCTAACTTCCACGCTGCCATCAACAAAGGAAAATTCCAAGGGATGATCTGTCCTGCTACACCGACTGGACTGCTTCTTCGATTGGGAAAGGCATAATCTAACTTATCTGCCCATCCTGCATAGTAAAAAAAGTGTGCTGCCGATAAAGGAATATCTACCGCTTTAGATTCTCGGATAGGTTTACCCCCATCTAAACTTTCAATAACGGCAAATTCTCTCGCTCTTTCTTGAATGAGTCGGGCGATTCTATAAATATATTTGCCTCTGTCTTTCGCAGAAAGTTTCGACCAGTATTTATCATAAGCATGACGGGCAGCTTGGACTGCTTTCTCCACATCTTCCGCCGTTCCTTCTGCAATACTTGCCAGCTTTTTACCCGTTGCTGGATTCAAAGTATTAAAATATTTCCCTTTGGTGGGAGCTACGAATTGACCATTAATAAAAAGGTCGTATTGTTTATTTAATTGAATATGATCCCGATTTTCGGGAGCTTCTGCATATTCCCAATTGGTATTAAAATTGAGTTTACTTTTCATTTTTATTTAATTATTTTTTATTTGTCCGTAGTTGCAGTTCAGCACTTGATTTTTGCCACAAATACACGAATGCAGTTCAGTTACGATGGGTTGTGTCCTCAACGATCTAGCCCCGATAGTAGTGGTATGAATGCAATGGCTTTGCACCACAAGTCGAAAAGACTTGCGGTAGAAGCTTGGCTGCATTCATAAGAACGGATAGCGGGACTTGCCATAACGACAACGCACCCACACTTTCGCTCCTAAAAAAATCACAACCTGTAATAAAGCTACTTGTCACCAGTCACTCGTCACTGTTTTTAATCTTTCGAGAAATAATCCAATGATTGATACGCTCCTGTTTGTTGCTTG
>JAHDBB010000409.1 GCA_020630635.1 Chitinophagales bacterium | reverse complement strand
TACCAATCCCTGCCCTATCTCGCATTTTATAGAGTTCTTTTATTTCTTTTTCTAAGCGTTTTTTTTGTTCCCTTAAAAAATCAAGATTGGGCATAAATTAGTGAAGAGTTGAAGATGAGAGATATTTAGGCTAGATCTTTGAGCATTTGTAAAATCGCACTTTTGATTCTACTATATTCCATTGTAGCGTTGTCATGATTAATCGTTCCCTCTTTTTCTTTATCTTGAATACCTGTTACCCTAGACATCAAAAGGATTACTGTATTTCTATCTCCTATATTTTTATCCATCATCACATCCAATGCCTCTTCTATCTTATTTTTAGCTAATAATTTTTCAATATGATTTTTTGGATTAGTCGGTTGAGTAGAAGCTGTATTATTCTCAAAAGTAGAAGTTGTATCAGTAGTAGTTTGTTCTCCTTCTAATTCTTTGATTTTATCATCATATTCTTTCAACAATTTCTCTTGTTTTAGAATTTCATTTTCAATATCTCCACTAGTGCCCACACCTGCATTGGCTTTCATCAAATATAGTTCTTGTATTCTTTCTTGTGTTGCTTTTTGTTGTGCTTTAAAAAATTCTAACATAATCAATGATGGTTTTTTTGTATAGTTTTATTAAATTTTTGTTCTAGCTTTTTCAATTTTCGCTCTTGTTGTTGTATTTTATTATTATAATCTCCTTCCGTACCTACTCCAGCCTCAAGAGATTCAGGATACAAGACTTTTAACTCATCTTTTATGGTTAAGATAGACTCCAAAATATTTTTTAGAATAAAACTATCTGTATCAGAGAAATTTAGTAAAGAAGTTAACTCTTTCAATGCTTCTGGATCTTCCTGTAAAATGGCATTTAGGCGTTTTTCAACAGCCAACTTTTCTGATCCATTATTGACTTTTTCGGTTGCTTGCAATAGTTTTTTATCGTCATCTTCATTAGAAAAGAGTTCTTTGATTTTTGCATAAAGATCTTTTCCAACAGTCTTAGCTATTTCTTCTCCACCTTTTGCCAAATATGGGCTTAATGCTGTCATTACTGCCGTTGCTATAAATGTAACATCCATAATAAAATGAGTAAGGGGTTATTAGATAAAATATTTTGTAGGAGAGAACGGTTATTACTCTTTCATCGCCACAGGTCTCCCCGCTATCCGTTCTTATTGCTGCTGCCAAGCCCTACCGCAAGTCTTTTCGACTTGTGGTCCAAAGCCAATGCAGCAATACCACTACTATCGGGTCTAGATCGTTGAGTTAACAACTTCTTAGCACCAGTAGCATATATACAATAA
Source organism: Chitinophagales bacterium (assembly GCA_020630635.1). GTDB lineage: Bacteria > Bacteroidota > Bacteroidia > Chitinophagales > UBA2359 > JAHDBB01. The sequence continues at coordinate 4,752 of JAHDBB010000409.1, read as the reverse complement.
ATATACCAAAGAAATAGTAAAGTTATAAAAAAATAAAAATATTTTAATGAATCGTGTATATAAAGTTCAACAAAAGAGTATTGATACATATATCGGCTATCCGTCTAAAGTTGCCACCATTATTGACCTATTTTACAACCAAAGAAGAAACATGTCGCTTCAATCGGATTGCTAACCCCCGAAAAGAAGAGGCAATCCGATTGATTTAGAGAAAGGAGTCTAAAGATCTAAATCAATCGTTGCCCTTTTCTGTAATTCTAAAACTTAACCACATTAAAATGTTTTTCAAAAGTACCATTATAGCACTTGATAACATAAGTTCCAGAGGCATAATCACCAAGAGATATTCTAATATTCCCACCATCTTGCTCTGATATTGAACGAGTTAGAATAGTTCTACCCAATTTATCGTAAACTTCAATATTGACCATATCAGCTAGATCCGAAAACGATTCAATCTCTATATTAAAATAATCGTTGGTTGGATTAGGATAGAGTTTGATTCCATTAGAGACGACTTCATGGATACTACTAATCATTTCAAGTTCAATAGTTACAGACGCTTCATAAGTACAGTAACTATAATCCTCTTGTACAACAACAATTTCATAAGTTCCTGCCTCTAAACCAGTAAATTCATTGATCTCAAAGAAGGTTTGTCCTCCATCTATACTATACAAAAACGGATTGGTTACAGCAGTAGGAGTAATTAAAATAGTTCCATCATTAAGAAATTCAGTAGAAGCATTAGTCGTTTCAATAGTCATCTCAATATCACAAACTTCAATCGGAACACTAACTTCATATAAACAGACATCAGATGCATCTTGCACAACAACATTGTAATCACCGACAGCAAGGTCTAAGAACACATTATTGGAAACAAAGTTTTGTCCTCCATCAATACTGTATTGATAGGGAGCAACTCCCGAAGTAGGAATGATTTCAATGGAACCATTGGCAGTGACGACAGAAGAAACGCCTGTTGCTACAATATCCGCTGTTGTAAATGCACAAGCTTCAATAGAAACGGTCTCCTGATAAGAACAACTTCCATTAGCATCTTGTACAACGACATCATAATTGCCTGGAGCTAAATTAAAGAATGTATTAGATCCAACAAATGTTTGTCCACCATCAATACTGTATTGGAATGGACCTAAACCAGAAAAGGTATTAATGGTGATAGTTCCATCATCAGCAGTCGTAGAAGTTGAGTTCGATACGTTTATAGCTGTTGTAAACACACACCCTGATGCATTAAGACAAAACGTTTCTTCTGTTGTAGAACCAAAGTCACCATCGTTGCTTACAATGGTTTCACCTGATGCATTTAAAACCTGAAAATCACCTTCTCCATAACCACAACAAATTCCATCTCCAAAGGAATCGTAAACATACAAAACAAAACAAGATTCATAATTCACACAAATATCTTCGCTATATTGTGTATCACTTTGTAAAAATCCACTGGCTATGGTTTGATTGATTTCTTGGTCATATAAATCCCAAGAAGTTTCGTTAGGAAAATCATCAGGATTAATAATAAGGGTGATATTATCATAAGTTGATTCTAAAACGGTAGTTGCTGAAGCCAAATTATTGGTCAAATCTTCATCCTCTTGTCCGTTTACATTCAATAAGTTAAGGGTGATTTCATTATCAATTTCTTGAAGATTATCATCAATATCGACGATTACTACTCCTTGATTTTGGAAAGGAATATCTACTTCTTCATAAAAAGTGCCTATACTCATTCCGTTAACGACTACTTCAAATTCTACATTGTTGATGTTCGCCTCACCATGATTGGTAAAAATAATATTGGCTTGAACGTCATCATTACAAAGAACATTGAGTTGTCCTACAGCAATCTCGCCATCCAAAAAATGTAACTTACTTAATACATAGTCTAAAGTATCATTTCTTTCATATTCATCATGAACATCATTAACAATAGCGGTGATTTTATAATCGCCAACAGTTGAAAAGTCTTGTGGTACTGTAAATTGAAAATCAGCAGCACTAAAAGGTTCAATTGTTTCAGTAATATTGATGGTTTCTATCCATTGATCATCTACCAATAAGGTAATATCAAAATCACTCATATCGTTCAAACCAGTATTGGCTATTTTTATATTTACCAGCTCATTGTTTCCTAGACTAGAAGAAGACTGAGGACTACTAATTTCTGCAAGACCTAAATCATAATCACCTTTAATATCCGCCCAAAATGAAACCCAAGGTCTTGCTTGTTTGATAACCAACTGATCTTCAGCAGTTACCTTATACTCAATATCCATCGCAAAACCTTCTATACCTACAACATCATAAAGTATGGCAAATTCGTCATGAATAATGGTTAGGTATTCTCTCATTTGATCCAGATAAATTTGATCCATGACCAATTCGCCGTCACTCACTAAGTTCGACAACCTTAAAACAAGATAACCCACTCCATGAGATGGTTTTTCATATAATAATATTTCTTCAGGTACTGAATTCGGATCAGGATTCGTAATCAGTGATTCTCCCACCTGAGTATTTAGATAAAAGGTATTTTGTGTCTCATAAATGGGATCAATGCTAATTCCTACACCATTGGATTGTTCCTCTTTAAAATTAGGATGACATAACACACCCATAGCTGCCATAAAGTGGTCAACACGATAAAAATCTCTTTCCTCATACGCTCTAAAATTCCACATACTTGCATACACTTGCTTAATAGATTTTTGGATATGTCCTTCATCAAGGTGTTGGGTTTTGGACGTATAGAGTCCAGCACCACTAAATCCAGGCAAATCTTCATTATTCGTACTGGAGCGACATCTAACAGCCGTACCCTCTGGAAAAGCATCATGCATGGTTTGTAAATTATCCAACATCCATTGCGGCATGGGTGCATCTCTAATGTCTTTCCTAAAATCCTTTAAACGATCAGTACGAAAGTTTATATCGGTATGAAAAGTAGGATTATCCAACATGACTTGAGCTTCTTCATAAAAATTATTGAATTTCATAAACTCATCGTAGTAATAAAATGGAACACCAAAACCATTGGGAATGGTACCATCAGGCAAGTCAAACGTCCTCATAGTAGCAACATTTGAACATTTTGCTCCAAAAGCAGAAGACATGCCAAACTCAACTTCATCAAGCGGTAAGATTTCGGTAATACTTAAATCTCGAACAGGAATTTGTGGCTCGGTTGGTCTAAGGTCTTCATACCAAGCATTTACTTCCTCTAAAGTAGCTTCTCGTATTTGATATTTATCATTTTCTACTTTATAATAAATGTAGCTATTTAACAAAGTAGCTATCGAATCAATTGATAAAGGATCTTCGATATAGGCATTCGGAACATTGTCTTGGATAGCTCTTAAATTAACGTGCGACAAAGGAGTTTGTATAACAGAAGTGATGATGCCACCTACTCTCGGCAATGAATTAGGCAATGCATCATATAGTACAATATCTCTTGATCCTGGAGTTTCACTAAGGTCTTCCATATGTTTAAAGAAGCCATATCCTTCAGCCTCATGAAACGGTATAAAATTGATTTCAGCAAAAACATCAGATTCTAAAACGACATTAATTCTAGAATCGACAAAATCATCAGCATACATACTGTTGTGAATGCCTTCACTAGCTTGCCCAATAAAATGAGTTAAATTATTTTGTAGAAATGGCATATTAGCTGCCAACAATTCATAGGTTCTTTGTGTGTCTTCAAAGTCAAATGCATCTCCAAAAGAAAAGTTAAACGAATAACTTCCAATAACACCATTGGGGAGGATGTCATTAGGATTAAAAACGATTTCTCCAGAACTATCATCTCCCGTCACATTGGCACCAATTGCAGAGAAAAATGCTCCATGAATGAAATGTGTATTACTATTGATAAAATAGACTTTGGGTTCAGGAGTATCTCTATCTAGTATGCCAAACTTAACATACAATTGCCCATCTAGAAAGGGAGCCCAACTAACATCATTCACAGTAGCCAAACCCAAAAAGGTTTCAGCATCTGGTATGGAGGTGGTTCCATCCAGAAAATCAATAGCATAGGCAAAGTTGATAGGAGCATCTGTAGGCATATTTTCAAACTCAGTGACATCATCTATACCATCTCCATCATAATCATCAGGATTTGCTAGATCATGTTGGGTTATAGTATAGTTTGCCAATGGATAAGCGCCTGCTGGATCAGTAATCACCATCGTTCCATCAACACCCATCGACATAGAAGTCGCCCAATTAAACGAAAGACTATGTTGTGCATGCAGCATATAATATTTACCCGTTTCGGCTTGTATGGATAATTGTGCTTGACCAATACCATTTATAGAGTAATTGTCAATGGGTACATCTTGAGCAGAGCAAAAACTATAAACAGAAATGAAGCAAATAAATAATAAAGTAATTCTCTTAATCATAGCAAAAGGTTTAAGGAAAGAGTTAATAGTTCATTTAGTGAAAGATCAGAAATAAACTATTCCAAAATGGGACTAAGAGATTTTTTGATTATTGAGGCAAAAAACGCAGCCATAGCAGGGCTATGGTGAGTATTTTTAACGAAAAGAATCGGAAAATATCGATGTCAAATGGAATAAGTTATTTTTGTTGTTTCACTTAAAGATAACAAGCTTATACTTATACTACCTGACTTTTTGAAGATGATAAAATTATAGCGACAACTTTCAAACAAAATGGTCGGTTTACACACAAATAGTACACAAGGCTTGTGAA
>JAHDBB010000408.1 GCA_020630635.1 Chitinophagales bacterium | reverse complement strand
TCATTTTACAATCAAAGAAAAGAAGGTGTCGCTTTATTGAATTTAAAATAAGTACCTATGTGTAAATAATCGTCATTTTTGAGGCAGACTATTTTTCAATCAGACAAGGCATTTTTAGAGCAAATAGCCGAGCTACTTGGCAGAAAAATAACGAAGGATTATTGAAAAAGAGACCCTCACAAAATGTGTCGATTATTTAAGTTTAACGTGAATTTTGGATTAGAATACCTCTAAGTTGTTGATTTACAATTTGTTATTATTTTCAGATCAAATTAGAGCCGAAAAAGAAGCGCTGGCTTGCTAAATTTCGGTAGCGGGGCGTTGGCTTTGTGCTAGGAACATTAAATTTAGCGAGAATTTTGCGACGGGAACGCCCAGTTTTTTTTTCGACTGAAAAAGGAAGACCTGTCTGGCAAAGACAAGGAAACGAACAGTCAAAACACACAGAAAACGGTTTACGAAACACTCCTTCAAAAAGACTGTTTTAATCCGAAATTCACGTTAAGTTTAGGTACTTAACTCCGAGTTCACGTTTTTATAAGAAGAAGATTGGGCAGTCAAAATCACCCAAACAAACAAAAAAAAGCCCCACAACCGAAAGGTTGTGGGGCTTTGAAAATATCTTAAAACTTAGCTAACAATTAGTTTCTAATGAATTTGTCAGTAAGTGTATTTGTACCATCTGTAATAGTGAAGAAGTATGTACCTGCTGCATAGTTGCTTACATCAATATCAATACGATTTTGACCAACACCAGCATCATATACTTGTTGTTGTATCACTTTACCTGTAATATCAATTACTTCGATAGTCATTTCAGAGTTTTCAACAGAAGTGAACTCGATAGAAACCATATCATCAGAAGGAATTGGATAAACATTAGTGATAGCGAAATCTTCAGTATATCTTCTAACTTCAACAACATCACTTACAACTACTTTTGTACCTTCTGTAGTTACCTCAACTAAACGATAGTAGTGGCTACCAGCATCGAACATTTCGTGCGTATAGCTATAATCTTTAGCTGTGCTACTATTTCCGGCAGCGTTAACTACTCCAACTTCTGCAAAGTTAGCACCAGTCTTAGAGTACTCTAAAACAAAGTAATCAACCTCGTTCTCACTTGCAGTTGTCCAAGATAACTCATTACCGTTGTCAGTTGCTTCACCATCAAAACGAAGTAATTCAACAGCAGTAACAACACAGTTTACATCTGTAACAGCTACTGTTTGAACACACTCTGGGTGATCTGCAACAGAAATAGTGTAAGAGAATCCATCCATATCTGGACTTGCAAAAGGACCAAAAGTAATAGAGTTTGCATCTACATTTTGTACAACAGCGCCTGTATTGTTATCCGTAATATTGTAACCGTTACTTCCTGTGTCACCACCTTGGAACAATAACAATACTTGGTAGCTTGTTTTGTCAGAGCTACAAATTGCGTTAGCAACTACAGCAAAGTCAACACAAGGACCTGGTAAAACGATACCTGCATCTAAGTCAAATGTACCTGTTTCGTCACCAATGACTGTAAAGATTGCCGTTTGACCGTTATCTCCATAATCATTGTCATTAACGGTTGGACTAACTTCTGAGCCATTAGGTAAAGTACCAAAGTCTAACTCCAAGTAGTAGTTACCAGGAGGAACATCAGTAAATACATATTGACCATCAGCATCCGTAACCGTAGTAGCATAAACTGAACCATCTGCATTATACAGGATGACTGTTACACCACCAATACCATCTTCCTCTGGATCGAATACCCCATCTCCATCTTCATCACTCCATACATGGTTGCCAAAACTCAAAGGACCACCACAAGCACAAGCAACAGGATCATTGACAGTTGCCAAATCAGATCCAATGACTATGAAAGCAGGATCACTTGAGGTCCAAGTTGCATCGCCTTGGAATACTCCTAAACCTAATAAATCACCGATTGGTTGTCCAGGAGCAAAATAAGGAGCTAAAAATGCTGCATCTGCAGGACTATAGCTTATATAGTAGATAACATAATCACCAGTAGGAACTCCCGAAAAAGTACCGTTGATAGAAAAAGCATCTATAAGGTCATCGTCTGCATCTCCATCAACTGTAGAATTGTTTACATCTACTAAAATATACCCTTGAAGATCTGCTGTATTAAAAGGTGCTGGGTCAGAATCTGCAACTAAATCACAGGTATTACTTGTACAGTCACAGCAGTTAAGAGTTTGGGTACCATTAGGGAAGGTTTGGGCAGATACTTGATCCACTATAAAAAATAGTGAAAGAAGGAATACACCCAATTTTAAAAGTTTTGTAAAATTACCCATAGATTGTTTATTTAACTGATTCTATAAAATGTTTTATCAATTTCAAAAATAGAGACATAAAAAGCCTGCATGTGTCACTAAAAAACACAAAAATATCCCACAGACCTTTTACAAGGGGCAAATTTAACTGAAAAATTGGAAATGACTAAATTCCAATTAAACAATTTCATTAAATTTTTTTACTCTTATATTATAATATAGTAATTTCAAGGGATTTCTCCTAACTTCGTATTGATTTTGGAGAAAACCGGTACTATATTGTATGAGAGAGTTGTATTGAAAACTTCATTGTAGAATGGTGAGAAGGCTCTTTTTCTTTTTCTACCACAAGATTAAGGCTTTTTTTCTAGTAAAATGCATTATTTTTTGCCAGTTCTTACACCCTCAATTTACTATATACAAAACTCTAATATCTTGAAACCACTTCTCTACCTCCATATCAAACGCAAAATAACTATGTTTAATACCCAAATTACCTCTAAATTAGTGATTATTTTTAATTTTTTGATACAAAATTAAAAAGAACATACAAAATTATCATTATGTTAATATACTCACAATCTTATCAAGTAAGTTTTCTCTAATCAGGTGACATTTTTTAGGGATTCTACTCTCAATTTTGATTATACACCAAATACGGGTTAAATATATGAAAATACTCATTACAGGAAGTGCTGGCTTTATTGGCTTTCATTTGGCACAAAAACTGATGAAACAAAATCATCAAGTTATTGGCATAGACAATATCAACGATTATTATGATGTTTCTCTAAAACATGAACGCCTCAAAGAATCAGGTATTGATATAGAAGAGATCGCATACAATATTCCTGTCTCTAGTATCAAATCTCCCAATTATACTTTTTATCAATTGGATTTGACTGATTTCACCAATCTCAATGCTTTATTTGACAAAGAACAATTTGATGTAGTTTGTAATTTAGCGGCACAAGCTGGAGTTCGATATAGCTTAGAAGCTCCTTTTTCTTATATTCAATCCAACATAACCGGCTTTTCTCATATATTAGAATGTTGCCGACACCATTCAACCAAACACCTGGTCTATGCAAGTAGTTCCAGTGTTTATGGATTAAATGAAAAAATTCCTTATTCGACTCAAGATACGACCAGTCATCCTATTAGTTTATATGCTGCTACCAAGAAATCAAATGAGGTAATGGCACATTCTTATAGTCATCTCTATAATATGCCCACCACAGGATTGCGCTTTTTTACGGTATATGGTCCTTGGGGTCGTCCTGATATGGCTTATTTCAAATTTTCCAATAAAATAACCAATGGTATTCCTATTGATGTGTACCACAATGGAGAAATGAGCCGAGATTTTACTTATATAGATGATATTGTAGAAGGCGTGGAGAAAATTTTATTCAATGCGCCTCAAGGGAATGAGAACTGGAATCCACAACTTCCAGACCCTAGCTCGGCTAAGGCTCCTTACCGATTATATAACATCGGAAACAACCAACCCGTCAATTTATTACACTTTATTGAAACACTAGAAAATTGTTTGGGGCAAAAAGCCACTAAAAACTTCTTACCTTTGCAGCCAGGAGATGTTATCAATACTTGGGCAGATGTTAATGACTTGGTTCAAGACTTCGATTATCAACCCAATACTTCAATTGAAGAAGGTATCCAACGCTTTGTTAATTGGTATAAAGAAATGTACATCGCTTCTGGACTGGTTAAAAAGGCCTAAAATACTGGAATTATAAAAATAGTTTGTTGGGGATTTTTGATATTCAGATTTACTAGTACTAAGAAGTACTTCTTCCTCAACCAACTAGACCCGATAGTAGTGGTATTCGTGTTATGTAGCGTTGGCTACCCAAAACAGGGCAACACGAATAGGAACGGATAGCGGGGAGACCTGCTACAACGAAGCAATTAACCGTTCTCTCCTAAAAAATACTTTCTAAAAAAACAAATGGTTTCTCATGACTAAATGGTTCTATAGTTCTATACAAACAAAGACAATTTTATTATTTTCTCTTATTCTCTTCATGTTTAGTGCTTGTAGCAATTCAAAAGTCAAGCTCAATGCACTTTCTAAACAAAAGATTGGTGACAAATTTCAATATGTCTATAAAGGACAGCCCTTTTCGGGATTGGCTTTGGAGATGCACAATAATGGAAACGTCAAATCTGAAAGTAACTTTGTAGATGGTATTTTGCAAGGAACTAAGACCGAATGGTATGCCAATGGGGTTAAACGCTCTGAAATTAGTTTTGAAAATGGCAAAAAACAAGGAACTCAGGTTTCTTACCATAAAAATGGGAACAAGAAAGAGGAGTTTTCAAGCAATGCGGAAGGAAAACGAGTAGGAATTGCGACTTCTTGGTATCCCACAGGTCAAGAAAAGGAAAGTATTACGTATGAAAATGGTATCAAAAATGGCTTAAAGTCTGCTTGGTTTGCAAATGGCAACAAAAAGCTAGAACTCAATTTTGATAAGGATAAGCCTGAAGGAAGTAGAAAAGAATGGCATGAAAATGGTCAACTCAAAGTGGAAGAGGTTTATATCAATGGATTTAAAGATGGGATCAGAAAAGTATGGCATGAAAATGGTCAACAAAAAGCAGAAGAAAATTATGAAAAGGGGAAAATGGTGGGCATACAAAAAAAGTGGCATAGCAATGGTCAGTCAGATCTAGAAGTTACTTATGAAAATAATACGCCTGTCGGTCCTTATGTGTCTTTTTATGAGACAGGACAAAAAAAAGAAGAAAAAACTTTTATTGCAGGTGGTTTATTGGATGGTCCTGTCAAAGAATGGTACGAAGATGGGACTAAAAAATATGAAGCTCAATATGCACAAGGAAGACAAATCAAGGCGACTGAATGGTATAAGGAGGGCAATAAAAAATTAGAGCTTGCACTAGACAATAATTCCAATGGTGTCCGAAAAGAATGGTATGCTAATGGTACACTCAAAAAGCAAACGCAATATGTGGATGGACAGATGCATGGAGAAAGTACCGAATGGTATGAGACAGGACAAAAGAAAAAGGCGATGTCTTATCAACGTGGTAAGAAACATGGCGTGATGAAAGAGTGGCATCAAAATCAGATTGTCAAGGCGGAAGCGACTTATGAAAACGATGCGTTGGTAGGTACGTACTCTAAATGGGATGAAAAAGGAAATCCTGTCACCAAATCCAAAAAGAAGAAGAAAAACAATAACAAAGGCAAAAATAATAAAGGAAAAAAAGGCAAGGGAAAAAAACAAAATCAAAATCAAGGCAAAAAGAAGCAAGGACAAAATTAGGTCAATAATGATTTTAAGAGTCAATAGTTTTTGAGTGACAGGTTATATAAGTCCATAGTCGATGGTCAATAGCTTTTTAGTGATAAGTGATAGTGACTGGTGACTTTCAGGTCAATTCTTGATTTGAAGAACTTTACAGAAATCCTATTAATCTCGAAAAATCATATAATCCTATTCATCTTTTTAGCTAGGAGCGAATGACTCTAGCTTCGTCGCTATAGAAAGTCCCGCTATCCGCTCTTATAAATGCAGCCACGTTTTAGGTAGCCAACGCATTGCATTTATACCGCTACTATCGGGGCTAGTTGATTTTTGACACAACCGATAGTTCCAGTTTTTCAACTTTTGGGGTAAAAAAATAAAACATGAAAAAAATTAATATCGGCATTTTAAGCACTGCCAACATTGCCCGTCGTTCGATCCTTCCCGCCC
>JAHDBB010000407.1:3947-6049 GCA_020630635.1 Chitinophagales bacterium | reverse complement strand
AGCGGATAGCGGGCCCATGCTGCTCGACGAAGCCATGTCCATTCTCTCCTAAAAAAAACGAAAAACTCAATTATTTTAGAACGATGTAGTCGGGTGACATGAGAATGAAGTACAACACATCATTGACCACTTCTTGGCTAGTGAAACCACTATCATTGGCAATGTATTGAGTTACTGCATCGGCAATGATAGCTTTGGTTCCATCCGTTAATTGTCCATGACAAAGTAGTATGTCTAATCGGTCAATAAGTGCGTTTAGTCCTTGTGTATCATATATATTGATCTCGTCTGTAAAATCGAAATAAGGTTCATCATTGGTGTTGTCATTGGTTAAAACTGGATTGTTGGGATTGACTGCCGTTCGATTTTTGAAAGGACGAATTTTGATTGCCTCTTCGACAAGGTTGATGGAGTGGATGGCAGAGGTGGCATGCAAAATTTGGAACTCTGGAGAAACCATGTCGTTGGGTTCTACATACGTGCCTTCTGCATAAAATGGGGTAAAGAAATTGAAAACGGTTGGGGAAAATAAAAAGGCTTGCTCTACCACCTCATAAATAAGGTTCATATCTCTAAACCATAAGTTGGTGGAAGGACTGGCAATATCGAAGGCTGCAAATAAATGGGTCAGACGTTCAACGGGTTGCCTTAATCGACCTGTTTGTACACTTTCTATCCAAGTACATTCTCTTGCTTCGGGATCGGTCAAAATGGTTTTGACAACTGCTTCTAAATCGCCTCTTACACCTTGTCCATTATCATTGAAGACCATCGCCACTCGATTGATATAAGAAGGAGTCGGATTGGATTTGACCAATTGCTGAATGAGTCGCTTACCAATAAAAGGTCCTACATTGTCGTGATTGAATAAGACGTTGAGTGCCATGTCAATGTCTTGCATACCTAACTGATTGGCTGGAATAATGGAACCATCAATCATGGTCTTCGCAGACGGCTCATGCTCGTCTTCATACATCGCCATCGGAACCGTCAAATCATAGTGCGGAAATCCTTTGTTAAAAGTCACAGGAGTTCCTGCATTTTGTGGTCTAAGGATTAAATCCCAATCACCGCCCGAAAGTCCTGTAAATACTTTGGCGAGTTCTTGAATATCTACAATATCATAAGTTGGAATCGGATTGCCGTCAAGATCCAATTTTAGGGTTCCATCATTGTTGAGTTCAAACAATCCGATGGTAAATAGCTGCATGATTTCTCTTGCAAAATTTTCGTCGGGTAAAGTTCCTTCTATGGGATTGGCTTTTCTGTTTTTAAAATGACTCAAATAAATACCCATTGTTGGGTGAAGGGTGACATTGCGTAAAAGGTCATGGAAATTGCTAAAGGCTCCTTGATATAGGAGATCATAATAATCGGCAACTCCAAAACCTCTATCATCTAAATTGGTATTTTGAGTGGAGATGACAAGTATCTGACTTAGGGCAAAGGCAACTTTTTGCCGTAATACATCTTGTTCTTTGAATGCCTTTTCGTAAAAGGTATAACTCATAAAGTCTCGCCTACGAGTGCTATCGGTATTGCTTCCATGAACGGCATAGACTTTGGTTAAAGCTGCATTATAAATATCTTGGTAGGTGGTAAGGTAGGAGGAAACAGGTAAAGCCATTTGTTCTTCTATCCAATCTTCGATGCCGATTTGAGCGACATATTCAACGTCTTCATAGTTGTATCCTAAGGATGCTTGTGAGAGAAAACGGGAGGCTCCTTCTAAGTCGGGAACCCAGTCGGTTCCTGTTAATGAACCTGCTCCGATATCTGTTCCTTGATTGCTACTGGTGGTGACTGTCACTCCCACCGTATTACCTGTTCCGAAATGGTCTTGGTAAACTTGAGCATATCCAATGTGGTAGAGTAAACACATTAGAAAGAGGCTGGTCATTTTTTGCATATACGCCCTTGTTTGTAAATAAAATGATGGTTATCCATCTACACATCTCCTTTCTAAATATATTATACGTCTAAGATTAAGTTGGGTTAGTAAAATACGTAATATTTTAGGATTTACTTAATCTTATTACATTAAAATTGTGTTGAGAATGAAGTGTGTCTATCACTTGTCGATACTTTTTTACAAAGGAGGG
>JAHDBB010000407.1:0-3847 GCA_020630635.1 Chitinophagales bacterium | reverse complement strand
GCTTCGTCGTATTGGAAAGTCTCGCTATCCGTTCTTATGCTAAAGTCCTTCGCAAAACCTTTTAGCCCATGCTGCCTTTAGCATACCACTTCTATCGAGGCTAGTTGGGCAGCGTCTGTACTTTCAGCATTCGGAAATTTGACCACTTTGGTTCAGTTCTTGTGGTTCGTTCTTGTCATTGTTTGTAAGGGGGAGTGTCTATTCAAAAATAGCCCTGATAGGAGTGGTATCACCAACGTGTGTTGGCTCAAGGGTTCGGGTGGCTTGGTGATGAGAACGGATAGCAGGACTTGCCGTTGCGACGAAGTACTCGACTGTTCGCTCCTAAAAATAAAAAAAGAATAGGATTCTAGGATTTTTCGGGATTTGTAGGATTTTTATTCAAACACACAAAATAACTCAAAACTCTTCAGACTATTTGCTAATATAGGTGTACGCATTAGAAATTAATATTTTCAATTCTTTATCACCAGATGTGGTTCATTCGTGAGAACAGATGCAATCTGTTCCTACAATATTTATATATTAATTTTAAAGGCGGATACCAATAAAAAAAGCGAAAGAGTCTTTATAACGTAATGTTATGTTGACCCTTTCGCCCGTCCCAATTATATGTTTTTTCGTGTTATTGCATTATTGTCTTACGCCATCTTTGTAGACTACAATAAAGGCATCTCTATATCCTCTATCTCGTACTTGTTGTAAGATGTTGTAAGCAAAACCTTTGTCTACAAACTTTCCTAAAACGACTTTTTGAACCGATGTATTGCTTGGCTCAATCTCTATATATCCTAAATCATTGAGACTAGAGAAGCGAGAAAGGCTTGGGCTTTTGTAAGCACCCAATTGTATTTTGAATTCTAAAGCATTGATGGGATTGCCATTTTCATCGTAACGAACTTCGTCTGAATCAAAGTAAGTTGGACTACTGGGATCGTACACATCCGCTGAACTTGCAGAACCTACATATTGTCCTGAACTGCTTGAAGTCGTACTGGAAGAACTGCTGCTTGTATTGGTATAAGTTGGCTCTTCATCAAAAGGTGTACTTTCTTCATAGGTTGTATTATTGCTGCTATTATCGGTGTAAGTAGTTGTAGCAGGTTCATCATCAAAAGGTGTCGATTCTGCTGGCTCATCGAAGTAAGTACTTTCTGCGTCATTACCCCCAACTGTTCCAAAACCATCTCCATAATAACGAGGTGCGCTAGAGATTGCATTGGTAGAGTATCCGATGATCTTAAACTCTGTTCTTCTATTTTCTTGATGTTCTGCATCCGAACAGTCCACTCCATTTCCACAACGATTGACCAATTGGGTTTCACCGTATCCTCTCGCTACAATTCGATTATTGGCGATCCCTTTGCTTCGGATATAATCAACCGCTGCTTGCGCTCTTCGTTCTGATAATTCTAAGTTGTAGCTATCTGATCCTCGTGAATCGGTATGAGAACCTAACTCAATTTGGATACCTGGATTTTGATACATCAATGCTACGATTTTATCTAACTCTACGGCTGCATCTGGACGAATGTATGCTTTGTCTAAATCATAGTAGATGTGTTGTACATTGAATTCATCCAAGATTTTCTGAGGAATCAAGACACCTGGTGTTGGTGAACTTCCATCGACACCTGCTCCACCTGGACCACCTGTTCCATTCGGATTATTGGGATCGTAAGAATTGTTGGGGTTATTCGGATCATTGGCAGATTCGTCTAATTCGATCTTGGTCAAAGAAATATCTAAGGCCAAGTCTTTCATCAAAGGGGAAGCACAATCTCTTCCTTTGGTTGAAACTTGCTTGGTTGCTGTAAAGTAAAATTCTTTGGTCGCAAATATTACGTAGTCTGTCTCTGGATCTAACTCGAAGAAGTAAGTTCCATCCTCTTGGGTTACATAGGTTTTTTCAAACTTAGTAATCGGATTAATCAATTTAACTGTTGCGCCTTCTACTGGTTTTCCTCCTGGATCTTCATAAATCAAGCCCGTTAATTCGCAATGAATTCCACCATATTCGTCTGGAGTCATTGGAACTTTTACGTCGATAGAACTCATCAAGTCTTCTGTAGAAATGGCTTGTAAGCCGTCTTGATAATTGGGTTTGAACGTTCTTACCTCATAGTTTTTGTTGGGAGAAATCGGGAAGTTAAATTCACCGTTGGCGTAGGTCGTACGCTCTTGCAAAATGACATCCCCTTCAATCAATTGAACAATGGCTCCTTCGATGGGTTCTTGGGTAGTCGCATCAACTACGACTCCATTGATTTGAAAAGCAGTACGTTGGAAGCTGTAGATATCATCGCTACCTTGTCCGCCTGGACGATTGGAAGCCAAATACCCTGATGTTCCTTCTGGATCTAAGATAAATCCAAAATCATCGTAATTGGTATTGAGTGGTGCTCTCAAATTTTCGGGAGCAGACCAAGAACCATCGTCTTTTTGGCTGGTAGAGAAGACATCTAAACCACCCAATCCAGGCAATACATCAGAAGAAAAATAGAGGGTTCCATCTTCGGAAATAAAAGGGAACATTTCTCGTCCTTCGGTATTGATTTCAGCACCTAAGTTGATTGGATTTCCCCAAGACTCTCCTTCTCGATAAGCGACATAAATATCTTCTTCTCCATAGCCTCCTGGCATATCAGAGACAAAGTATAAAGCACTTCCATCTTCGCTCAAAGTTGGGTGTCCACAAGAATACTCATCACTATTGAAAGGGAGATCTTCGATTTCACCCCATTTTTCTCCTAGATATTCAGAAGAAAAAATTCTAAGGTTAATGGTATTTTCTCGGTCTTTTTTCTTTTTACCTTTGTAGAAATTATTTCGGGTAAAGAACATGGTTTGTTCATCTTTGGAGAAAGTGACTGTACCTTCGTGCATCCACGTATTGGGATCTCCTTTGAACAACTTGGGAAGGTCCATCTCTAAAGGATCGGTTCCAGCACGTTCAGCGGCATAAAAAAGATCTAAGAAAGGAGCTTCTGTCCAAACATAAGTTTTGTCTTGGTATTTTCCGCCTCTATCAGAAGCAAAGACCAATCCATCTTGATAGTATGCTGGTCCAAAATCGGACTTAGCAGAATTGATGTTGAGGTTATTAAGTACATACACCCCAGGATCTTGTCGGAAGTATTCTTCCTTGTCACAAGATTCAGCTAATCGTAATCCTCTGGTATCGGCAGGCACCAACTGTGCATACTCGACAAATTGTTCACGAGCCTTTTCACAGTTATTGTTCATTTTGAGAGCCATCCCATAATACAGCAGATGTTCGTCTGTGCTTTCGGGCAGCTCTACCACTTGTTCATACCAATATTCTGCCTCTACAGGACGGTTCATCAAGCGATAACATTCGGCCAGTTTGATCTTGGCTTCGTTGTTATCGGACTTAGACAGAATTTTTTTGTACATTTCAGCCGCTTCAGGATAAGCAAATTGCTCAAACAACTGATTGGCTTTCTTTATTTTTTGAGCATGTAGCTGTGGCATGCTCAGGCATAATATTGCCATTATTGCAAATATACCTATAATTGGGAACGGATACTTCATGGGCAATACAGTTTTCATACCTAAGTAAAATTAGGTATTGTTAAAATATAAAAACAACTAATTTAAAATGATTGATAAATCTTGGCACATTAATGGTGAATTTGTTTAAGTTTACAAGCTAAATTTTGTTCACTTAATCTCAAATTCAATGTATTCTTTATATAATTACCAAAAACAGTACCAAATTTTGTTGTTTTGTCAAAGTTAAGGGTTTTTTGATAGGATATTTTGTTTATTTGGGCTTAATTAATGTTAAAAAATCATATATCAAAATGATTCATAGCTATTATTA
>JAHDBB010000406.1 GCA_020630635.1 Chitinophagales bacterium | reverse complement strand
GATGGTCGATGGTCGATGGTCGATGGTCGATGGTCGATGGTCGATGGTCGATATTTGACAACGAAGATACGATTCGTTTAGTTATAGTTTTTTGAATTTAGAAATTTGATATTAGAATTTTTTCTTAGCTGGTGCTAAGGAGTTGTGTCCTTAACGAACTAGCCCCGATAGTAGTGGTATTGCTGTGTTGTGTGTTGGCGTGGGTTGTGGCGAGGCAACAGCAATGAGAACGGATAGCGGGACATTCTATGACGACGAAGCTGTAACCTTTCGCTCCAAAAAAGAAAACCCATCAAACAAAGAATGTTTAATGGGTTTGATAAAATGTTAAAAACCTATTTCGTTACTCCCTAATTTGGCTTTATTTTTTCGCCATAAATCGAAGTCAGTCAATTGGATAATACCATCCAAATTTCCATCAGCATTGTCGTAAGTATTCAACTCGGCAGGATCGGCTACCCAAGCATCGTAGTCGGTGACTTGAATGACTCCATCGCTGTTGTAATCGCCTCCATATAGCATATAAAATCCATCTTCACTTGCTTTGAGTTGCTCACTTCCAAAGGCTTGATTCACACCTAGGGTAAAGTCGTAGTGCATTTCATTCATCGTCATCGTTGAATAGGCACTCAATATATCTAAATGATTTCGGTGACGAATACAGAAATAATTAT
The DNA here is from genome assembly GCA_020630635.1 of Chitinophagales bacterium. Taxonomy (GTDB): domain Bacteria; phylum Bacteroidota; class Bacteroidia; order Chitinophagales; family UBA2359; genus JAHDBB01. Next base: position 5,399 of record JAHDBB010000406.1, on the reverse strand, counting down.
CTTCTTCAGGAATGAGGTGCTTGAAACTGATGGGACTTTCTCCATCTACATCTCGAATGCTGCCGTCTTCCATTAATAATCCTGCTTTGGTTTCCATCACTCTTGTTCCCTTTTCTCCAAAAATATTGGGCTCACCTGACCGTAATTCGACTAAGACCCAATCAACCATTCCTATCGGGATTGACTCTAAACTTTCTATTCCTTCGTAATTGTAAGGAGGGATATTGTAGGGTTGATTGGTTGGAATTTGTGCAGATAAATGAGTGTACATGCTTCCATCATTTTGATAAGCTCCTTCTAAAAATATTTTGGCATTGAGGTAGCGTGGATACTGTTGATCGACACATTCATCACAGATCGTTACAAAGGTTTCTTCGGTTAAAATGGGCGCATTGAAATCAAAGTAAATTGCTGCATTATTTTCAATAACGCTGTACTGTTCTATATTTTCTATGGGAGAAATGAAAAACTTAACGAAACCGTGACTGGCTGGTTCATTGACGTTGCTATCAGGTAAATAGATGTCACTGAATTGCCAACGAACTACATTGTTGCCCAATATTTCGACCTCGTAATCGTGACTGCTTGCTCCGCTTTCAAAGGTGTGTATGTCTAATAAGCTCGAAAGGGTGTCTAAGATGTAAATATTAAATGCTGTATCATTGCCTGTATTTTGAAAACGAATGGTGTATTCTAACTCGTCGGTGGATAAAACGTAGTGTTCTTCTCCGACTCCGCTTGGGACAACTAACTTGTCGTTCGGGTCAAAAGCTACTCGGATTTCTTGGCAGTCGATGTCAATAAAGCGGTCTGCATCATCGGGAGATGTGGTCGTGACAAAGCCTAATGAAAAGTCGCCTTCGCCACACATCTCTACGGTGACTTGTGGTTCACTTTCGCCTGGATAAAAGGGCGATTCTTCGGCTTCCATTCGATAAGTTGAGCCGTTGATTACTTCTTGTTTAAGGATTTTTATTTCATCGCTATTAAGTAAAAAATCTCCACTCATTCTTAGTAAATCATCTTCATAAATGCCGTAACTACGTGCAAATACCATATCGTCTCCCATATTCACAATTCTAAATTCGATGGAATCGCCTTCGCAAGTGGCTTCGACTGATATGTCAGAACCGTCCCACGCTGCATCGACTGCACTGCAAAATATGTCGGGGTAAACGTGGGCTTCGCTACATGCTGTTGCGCCTAAAGGAGCTTCACAGTCTATGGTCGTATAGATTTTAAAACTACCGCATTCATTGGCTTCTAAACTGGATGCATAAAAGCCATAAAAGTTATCGGATAGCTCAATGTAATCTATGTCTGCGCTATCTAATTGGGCATATTCGTCTAAGAGGACTTCGATATAAACGCTGTCTTCGGCTATCGTTCCATCATTGCAATATTGAACGGTATAAATGCTTTCTAAACAGGGTCGTAGGATCGGTGCGCCTATGCTGACAGACATCAAGGGACATTCTCTTAATAGATTGTAGCCGATGTTGATACTCTCTTGGCTTTCATTATTTCCTATGCTCACACTTGCGCCTCCACAAGCCGCTGACCAGTAGGGATGGGTGTTGAGAATGGTGGTGATGGAATAGTCGCCTTCGTTGACATCGAAGCAGTATTTGCCCAAAGAGTCGGTTATCGTGAAACGTTGTCCGTCGTCTAAGCCGACTACTATGTTGGGAATGCCTAATTCTCCTTCGTCTTGGATGCAGTTTTCGTTTTCGTCTTGGTAGATGGTGCCGCAGAAAGTGCTTGAATAAAGGTTGCCTTCTGCATCTAGCTTCATGACATAAGGTATTTCTAACTCTCCAAAAGGATTGGGAAAATCAGGATCTGGAACCACATCACAATTACCCGTAATGACAAACGAGTTGTCTTGACAAATGGAAAGACCAATCGTAAAGGATGTAGATTCACTAAATATTGCATTGCTCAAGTCTTTTTCCCAAACAATATTTCCTGTATCTGATAATTTTATAGCTGTTAAATGATTATTGTTATCAGTTTTAGCCCCAACTAAAAGAAGCTCACTATTGGGCATTATTTCCATTTTTTCAAAAGAAAAATCATCAAGAGTTTCTTGCCATAGGACTTCTCCCGTTTCTATATGGTAAGCCGTTAAATTAAAGGTTGTTGCTCCTACTCCTGTTATGAGTAAATCACTGTTGTTATCCATTGCAGTTTTAACAATAGTAGCTGTTGTTTCCCAAAGCGTTTCTGTGTCTCCTGTCGCATTGACTTTGAGCATTTTGTAAGGTTGAGATGCTTGGGAAACAAATAAATAATATTCTCCTTGTTCATTGATGCTTAATCCTTCTATATAAATAAAGCTTGTACTATTTATATCTACATTTTCCTCTTCGATTACATTCAAATTTTGATCAATTGTTATTAATTGAACCTCTTGATTAGATAATAGTATAAGATAATTGCCATCAGGTTTTGCATAGAGTTTGGTACCATAGCTATTGTATGGGAAATCAGTCGTGATGGTTGTTTCTGTAATTATATTGCCGAAAGCATCTAATTTCATAGCTTTTAGACAACTATGTGGGAAAAAACCTTCTGTATTATAAACCGACCAGAAAGCATTGTAAATCATAATGTATCCTCCATCATCTGTTGGTAAAAACTGATTTGAAGCATAGCTAGAACTGGGTTCTTGTATTGATACATTAACCTGACCATTTCCATCTGTATCACATACAATACTTTCTACTGATAACCTTGTATCACAACTTGTACAAGCTCCGTTTTCCCCTGTAAACCAGCTACCTGATTGTTTCATAAAACATTCTTCATGATTCTCGGCTGTTACTGTAATTTCGTATTCACCACTAGCATAATTTCCTATAAATAAATTATTAGAAGCAGAACTAGTGAGGGTCATACCTGTTCCATCTTCAATGGTATAGATATCTTCTCCCTCTAACTTCATATATACAGCAAAAGAATCTATGCTAATATTATACAGGAGCAACTCGAAGTTTAAATCACAGTCATAGGAATCTCCACATACAGCATTTCCTTCTAAACGCCGAAAACAAGTGGGGTCATTTACATTAGTAATGGTAACATCATACACATGTTCATTAAAATCAATCGTTGTTGACGTATTTGACCAAGAATTTTCTTCTATGATATAAGGTGCATTAATTCCATCATTTATTTCATATTGTTCTTTTGGAGCATTAAAACTTTTGGACCATTGTACATTGCCAAATTGATCTAACTTGACTAAAGTTTCTGTTGTTCCATCAAATTCTCCTTCTGCTAACTCTCCATAACTTACGCTGCCATATGCAATATATCCTCCATCCAGTGTATGGTGTATTTGGGTAAAGTAATCATGCGATACATCAGCAATATTGTTATCTGCTTCCCATTGTGGATAGGTCTGTATCCAACCTTGTGCATGGGCTTTTAAGGTAAAGAGACTTGATAATAGCAAAATATAAAGTATAATATTTCGATTTTTAGTAGATTTCATTGTGGATATTTTCATTTTAGATTATTAAGTATTTTTAATGTTTGAGTATAATATTTTTTTGTAACAAGTGACAGGTGACTGATTCTAAGAAATACTTGCCTCAACCATCTAGACCCGATAGTAATGGTATCACCAAAGGGTGTTGGCTAAAGAGGATTCGGGTGGCTTGGTGATGAGAATGGATAGCGGGGAGACTCGTTACAATGAAAGAGTAATAACCGTTCTCTTCTAAAATAAAAAATACAGTATGAAGAGAAAGTCACTTGTCACTAGTAACCTGTCACTCAACTAAAACCGTTCTCTCCTCTTAAAATCACCTTCTTTGAGACCTTGATTTCCTTTTCTTATACAAGTATCCTGCTTATTTTTGGGAGATGCTAATACTTTTTACGATATTTGTGAGCTGCATTTCCCACACCAAAACCATAAAACACTGATAATCAATTACATTTTTATTTTCAAAATATCATTTTTGTGAGCTACGATATATTTCTATGAATAAAAGCAAGTTGATTCAATTATTAAAAACAATGTCTTCTTCTGATTGGAAGGACCTACGAAAGTTTGTGGACTCGCCTTTTCACAATGAACAGAAAAAGGTCACACAACTTTATGAGTGTCTTTATCAAACTATGCCCGATTTTGAGGAGGAAGCCTTGCAAAAGGAGGTGATTTGGCAAAAATTGTATCCCCAAGAGTCTTTTAAAGATACGAGGATGAGGAGAATTATGTCGGATTTGCTCAAGGTTTGTGAGGATTTTTTGGCTTGGCAGACGTATCAAAATACGCCACAACAGGTTCAAATCAATACCTTGAAATATTATCGAACGCATCATCTGGATAAGTTTTTTAAGACCGCTTTACAGGATATTCGGAAGTATGAAAAAGCCCATCCACAACAAGATATTTGGCATTATTTTTATCAGTTAGGCATTAGTCACGAAATCACCAACCAGATTAGTCAGCAGCGTAAGCGAACAACGGAACCCAACTTGCAAGAAGTCTCCAATCATTTGGATGCTTTTTATTTGATTAATAAATTGAAGTGTTGTTGCTCCATTTTTAATTATCAAAACTTGGCGGTAGCGAATTATGAAGTGCCGATGATTAAGGAGGTTTTGGCACACTTGGAAGAACAAGATTATAGTCATATTCCATTGATTGTGATTTATCATAAAATCTTGATGACGCTTTTGGAACCTGAAAAAGTTCATCATTTTCAAGAACTCAAAACCACTTTATTGAATCACCAACAATTGTTTAGTCAAGAGGAAGCGAGGGATATGTTTGTGTTGGCTCGCAATTATTGTATCAAACAAGCAAATCAAGGGAAGCAAGCCTATCTCAACGATTTGTTGGACTTATATGAGGCAGAATTGGCACAAGGAATTTTGTTGGACAATGGGATTTTGTCGCCTTTTACCTATAAAAATATTGTGACGTTGGGGATTAGACTCAAACGATATGAATGGACCGAAGCATTTATAGAGGAATATAAAAACTTTTTGGCGACAGAATTTCGGGAAAGTACCTATGCTTTTAATTTGGCGAGATTGTATTTTGACAAAAAGGATTGGGAAAAAGTCATTCCTCTATTGAATCAGATGGAGTATAAGGAGTTGTTTATTGAGTTGTCTGCCAAGAATTTGTTGATGAAGACGTACTATGAAATGGAGGAGTTTGAGGTTTTGCATTCATTTCTTGATAGTTTCCAAATGTTTTTGAGGCGTAAGAAAAAAATGTTGGGCTATCATTATACGAGCTACATCAATTTGATAAAAAGCACTCGTCAATTGGTGCGTTTACAGTATGGAAAGAAGGAAGATATTGAACGGTTTAGGCTGAAACTATTGGAGATGAAAGAGGTGCTGGATAAGCGGTGGGTGTTGGAGAAGTTGGA
>JAHDBB010000405.1 GCA_020630635.1 Chitinophagales bacterium | reverse complement strand
CGGGGTGGCGGGGCGTTGGCTTTGTGCTAGGAACCATAAGTTTAGCGAGATTTTTCATTGGGGTCGCCCAGACCTTTTCATCGACTGGAAAAGAATGGCCCGTCTGGCGAAGACAAGGAAACGAACAGTCAAAACACACAGAGAATGGTTTACAAAACACCTCACAAAAAATACCATTTTAATCCCAAATTCACGTTCTGTTACTAAAGGGGGAAACCATTCAAAATAGCCCCGATAGTAGTGGTATCGCCAAATTGTGTTGGCTAAAAGGTTCGGGTAGCTTGGCGATAAGAACGAATAGCGGGACTTTCCAATACGACGAAGCTCTAAAAGTTCGCTCCTAGCCAAAATAAGAATAGGATTATTAGAATTCGTTTTTAAATTAATAGGATTTTAAGCACAGTACAGAAGCGTCCCTTCGTCCCCAAACCAAGAAATAAAGAGAAACGTCCCTTCGTCCCATTCTAGAAAATCACCAGTCAACATCACTTGTCACTAATTTTTACGGCAACTCCTCCCCAATAATATAATTTTGAAAAAGGGAGCCATTGGAAGGATGAGATAAAACATTGAAAAAAATCGTATTGACCTCATTGTCATTGCCTTGATAAATGACCCGACCATCTAGATCGACATCTTCGACATGATAACCGTCATACACATAATTGACCTGATTCAATGTATTGGTATTCGCTGTCAAAACCTTGAAAAAAACTGCATTGGGATCATTATTGGTTCCTTGAAAAATCACATCATTGGACGAATTAACATTGCCTGCCCACATCGCCCGTTTACCATTCGATAACAAAACTTGTGCAAGATTTCCATAGGTAATTTGGATACTAATGGTAAAGTCAATCGAAGTGCTATTCTTACTCAAGGTCAATGGATCTTCACTCATCATCCCCAAATGATTGCGATGGCGAATCGCTACATAATAATTGTCGGGTGGTGTATTGGGAAAAAGGACATCAGAAATACCATCTGTATCTTTTACCTGTCCATCTCTTTGTAATAAAGCAGCACGACTAGCGATAACTTGTGTAGGATCATCTGCCGCATGTAATTCGACCAATACCCAATCGACAATTGCGTCATTTCCTGTCTTGTTCAAAACTGCACTAGAAACCGTTTCATTTCCTGTATGAGAAAAATTAGTTAGAGCAGAATAGGGTTCATTGGTCGGAATCAGATTATTGGCTCGCAAATCATCTCTCATCAAATTGCCTCCACCATTGTCGATCATCGCTCCTTGTAATAGCACTTCTGGAGCGACCCTTACACCATTTTCTTGATCGGCTGCTCTCCCCAAAACAAACAAACCATTTTCTATATCACTCGCTAAGATATTGCCCGATGGCAAGTAGGGATAAACGCCCCAACATCCGTTAAATCCATTAGCTTCATAAGCAGGTGCGGTATCATAGTTGGCAACTTGTACCACATTGTTCGGATCAGAAATATCGGCAACCGTTACACCATCTCGATAGTGGGAATTGTAAAGGTAATTGCCTTTGACAAAAGTATTGTGAGGAATGACGGAAGTATTGGTCGCTGAAAAAAATTGGTCGGTCATTTGCACATCCAAGACATTGGAAACATCATAAACGCTAATGGCTGCTCCCGACACTTCTTCGGTTACAAACAAGTACTGGCTATCATCACTCAACCAAGTACTGTGAGCAAAACTATCGGGTGTTGGAATGGTATTCAATACGGTAGGACTCGCTTTATCTGCAATATCCACAATCGACACCAAGCCTGCAAAAATATCGGCTGTCCACATCACATCATCTCGTACAAAGACATCATGAACATAACGTGATTGCCACATTCCAACAATAGGCGGATCAATTGGATTGGCAGCAATATCAATCATAATTACGCCTCCCAGTCCATAGTTGGCACCGACCACATAACCGATTCCATTTTCATCAATAAAGATATTGTGCGAAGAACCAAAGCTAATATTTTGACCTTGATAATCGCCTCCTGTCCAAAAATTGGCACTATAACTTGCTGGCAAATTTCCCAAGTTTAAGATCAATAATCCACCGCTACTTTCATTCGTGACATAGGCATAATTCTCCCAAGTTTTGGCATCTCTCCAAGTGGTAAATGGTCCCGATTGGAAAAATAATTCTGTCGGATTGGTTGGATCATTTACATCTACAATAGACACACCTGTTTGCGTCAATGCCAATGCATATTCTCGTCCTGCTCCATCCACATATCCCCATACATCGCTCATTTCATTAGGATAAGTCAAATGCCCTAACAAGTTCAATTCAGGCTGTGCGTTTACACCTAAACTTAATAGTAAAAGGAGGTAAAAATATAGTTGTTTTCTCATAGATTGCGATTAAAAAATAGTGTAAATGCGTTTCATAATCGCTTCGTTTTTTTGCTTTATGGGTTGAAATAAATCCTATTAATTTCGATATAATCCTAAAAATCCTATTCTTTTTTTGACTAGGAGCGAAAGGATTGTTACTTCGTCGTCCTAGAAAGTCCCGCTATCCGTTCTTATCGCCAAGCCACCCGAACCCCTTAGCCAACACTCTTTGGCGATACCACTACTATCGGGGCTAGGTCGTTGAGGTTACAACTTCTTCGTGCTAGAAATGGGACGAAAGTGACGTTATTTTTAATAAATCGACTCAATTTTTCGCTGATAAGAAAAAAACGTTCCATCGTCCCAAGACGGCTACCCGTCTAAGCTTGCCAACTGCTTTTGTTATATCTAAAGAAAGGGTAAGTCGTTTCAATCGGATTGCTAACCAAGTAGTGAAGGGCGCAATCCGATTGATTTATATTAATGGACTCCTTTCTCTTTATCAATCGGATTGCCTCTACTTGGCGTGGGTAGCAATCCGATTGAAGCGATATATTTTTTCTTCGATTGTAAAATAGGGCAATAATCGTGGCAACTTTAGACGGGTAACCCCCAACCACATACAGAACCAAAACGTCCCATCGTCCCAAGACCACATACAGAACCGAAAACGTCCCATCGTCCCAAGACCACATACAGAACCATAACACCCCTTCGTCACCAGTCACTCGCCACCAGCCACCAGTCACTCGCCACCAGTCACTTACCTATGGCAACTGCTCCTGAATAATAAAGTTGGCGATCAACGAGGTATTTTGTGGATGCGAAAAAACATTAAAGAAAATCGTATTTGCCTCATTACCACTTCCTTGATAAATCACCTGACCTCCCATGTCCAAGTCCTCCACATGATACCCTTCAAAAATATAATTCAATTGTCCCGAATTAGTAGGAGCTGTCAACACTTTAAAGAACACACCATTAGGATCATTATTTGCTCCTTGAAAAATGATATTAGAAATCACATCTGCATTCCCCGTCCACAAAGCACGCCGATTATTAGCCAAAACCACTTGAGCATTTTGCCCATAAGTAGGAGTCGCACTACTGGTAAAATTAATCGTCTTAGGCGAATAAGTTAATCCTTGTGGTTGAGCCGTCATCACCCCTAAATGATTTCGGTGACGAACTGCCACATAGTAATCACCTGGTGGCACTGTTGGAAATTGCAAAGACGATACACCGTTGATGTCTTTGACGCTTCCATCTCGTCTCAATAAAGCCGCCCGACTTGCGACGACTGTTTCTGGTTCATTCTCTAAACGTAAATCCACATAAACCCAATCAACAACAGCCGTACTTCCCGTATTGGAAAAAATCGTAGAAGATATTTCTTCATTGCCTCCACTTCCCAAATGTGCAAAGTTGTCTAAGGCTTTATAAGGTTCTTTGGTCGGTAAATGACCTCCTGCCCGCAAATCATCTCGCATCAAAGAACTGCCTCCATTGTTTAACATCGCCCCTTGTAATAAAACAATAGGATTGATTCTTACCCCATTTCCACAATTAGAACAAGTCGTAATGGTAAAGTCTTGATTCGATATATCAAAGAATATATTATTAGAGCCTTTAATCATTATACGATTGTTAGAACCTGGAAGGTTTGGTACAAACACAGAATCGCTTCCATCATTGGGTACATTGACAGCCAATGTATAAGGATAGGTCAATCCTCCGTCTGTCGAAAGTAAAATATCTACTTCTGTTGCATTGATAGGGGGTTCATTCGTATTGGCAACAATCCAAGTAACATTTCGCATGGTTCCAGCTTCCCATACAGTATTAGAAGCATTGGGTTTTGTTACAATAAAAGGTCCTGCATCATCCTCAACAGTTACTCGTACATTGTCACTATCTGTACATCCCAAACCATCATGATTATCCCTAACCGTCACTCTAAAATCCATTGGACGAGTCACGTTTGGCAACACCTCCCAAGTGGGTGTAAGATTGTTGGCTAATGATTCAAGATTGGGGAAAAAACGAGTGGGAGAGGCATTGGGAGGAAAAGATCGAAAGAGAGGTCCTTGTGTACTATTAGCGGAAGGAGGCATATCAGCAGCTTCATGATCATACTGTTCCCAACAATAAGATAGAAAATCACCATTGGGGTCACTTCCTTCTGCTGTCAACATAAAGGGAGTAGAACGAGGAATAATATAATCTTGTCCTCCATCTACGGTGGGAGAGTCATTATTTAGATCCGTTACCATTCCACAAGCACCTCCTGCTCCAAAGACGATATAATTCGACATAGAACCGATACTAGCTGCATGAAAATAGGGGTCTGTATCCAATTGAATACTATTGATACAGGCTCCTGCATACGCCATAATCGTCGTTCCACTACCTGGTTCCATTGCTGAAAACTGTGTCATATTGGGACCACAAATATCATCATTTGGATAATTGAAAGTATGGGTTGCTCCAAATTGATGTCCTAGTTCATGGGCAACAAAAGCCACATCAAAAAAGTCGCCCACAGGGGTAAAAATCTCTGATGCTCCAGTCGCTTTTAAACCAGTACAAACTGCGCCCACTTGTGCCAATCCACCACCGCCTCCACGACTAAAAACATGTCCTACATCATAGTTGTTGATACCAATTACATCATCTATAGTTTCTTGACATTCATCTGTCAAGGCAAACGCATCTCCTGATGTAAAAGGGTCTGTATCTTCATTTAAATAAATCAACTCGTCATTGTCATCCACCAAGTTAAAATGTACCCCTAAATCTTGCTCATAGATTCCATTGACTCGGTTGATGGTCGTCACTATGGCTGACATCACGCCTGACTGTGTTCCTCCATGAAATTCACTATATTCACCTGTTGCTGCAACAGCGAGTCGATAATTAATCAATGCACAAAAGTGGCTATTCTTTTCTGACTCATCCACATCAGCATGTTGAGCTGCTTTACCATCATCATCCAGCCAACATTGACCGACTTCTTGTAAGTCTTTCTTCAAATCTTTTTTAAAATATCCTTTGTAATAATGGGTTTCTCCAACACTATACGGATCTATAAACCAAACTTGATGATCGGGTAAAAAAATCATCGCATGGAATCCCGCATCTGTTACATCAAAATACCCCTTTATCAAAGGATTTTCTTTCGCTGTTCCAAAGTAGGTTTTAATATTGGGAAATTTGGCGGCTAACCCTTCTTCCATCATAGGCGATTTGACCATATCAAAGGTCATTGTTTGATTTTCACCAACAGGAAAGGTTATTTTTTGGGTTTTACCATTCGTTGAAAACCTAGAAGGTGCTTTTTTCAATTCATCTTTCAAAGTCTCCATATCCATATAGATACTTTGATACAAATCAGGCACAATATATTCTATTCCTTGCCCTTTCACTACCTCTTTTTCTACACTTCTCCAAATCATTGTTTGGGCAATGCTTTCTGTCGCACACAGCATTCCCATTAGCCATAAACATAGCAGTAATTGTTTCATCATAATTGGTTATAAGATAGGTGAATAGCATTAATGACTTGATAGTCAAGGTTAGGTAAATACATATCAATAGCCACAAGAAACTTGTCACCTTAGTAATGGTTAAATAATAAATTCCTCATTTGTAACAAAGAGACTTTTTGATGGAGAGCGGTTCGACGACTCGACAAAAAACGTAGTCATAGCAGGGCTAAGACGAGGCTTTTTAACGAAATACATCGG
>JAHDBB010000404.1 GCA_020630635.1 Chitinophagales bacterium | reverse complement strand
AATGTAATCTGCTGAATCTTTGTGTAAAACTTGTTTCATGTAAATGTTTTTTTATGGTGACTGGTGACTGGTGACTGGTGACGAGTGACTGGTGACTGGTGACGTTTATTTTATGATTATTTGTCAGTATTAAAAATCAAATTTGTGTATTTGTGGCAAAAATTACATAAGAACCGAAAATATCCGTTTGCTCAACGGTGAGACCTTCCCCAACTAGCCCCGATAGAAGTGGTATAAATGCAATGCGTTGGCTACCTAAAACGTTGGCACATTTATAAGAACGGATAGCGGGACTTTCCAGGACGATAAAGCACCAAATCCTTCGCTCCAAAAAATAAAAAATATGCTTTACTTCATTCTTTAGGATGAAGATGACGAAAAGAACCGCAAAAAAATCCTGATTCTAGTTATATGAGGAGAAAAATCACAAACTGAACCACAACTATAGACAATTGACCATCGACTATACACTTAAAACCTATCCCTCCAATCTCACCAATTGCTGCAATTCCGTATTCGTCAAATCCCCAATCCAAGTCTCACCAGAAGCCACCGTCATATTCGCCAAGTCCTTTTTACTTTGTAGTAGTTGATCTATCTTTTCCTCAAAAGTTTTTTGGGTAATAAAGCGATGAACGACCACATTTTTCTGTTGACCAATCCGATAAGCCCGATCCGTCGCCTGTGCCTCAACCGCAGGATTCCACCACAAATCATAGTGAATCACATTATTGGCAGCCGTCAAATTGAGACCCGTACCGCCCGCTTTGAGCGACAAAATTAATACCTTACTCGCCCGATTATTTTGAAAATCTTCGACCATCTCATCCCGTTTTTTGCGAGGAACACCGCCATGTAAAAATGAAGGAACAAAGCCCATTTCCTTACGAATCATCTCCAACATCAAATTGCCCATCATTTGATATTGTGTAAAGATAAGTGTCTTTTCGCCATTCTTTTCGATACGCTTTAAAAGGTCTAACAACTGAATACTTTTACCTGAATCCACCGACTCAATTTTACCCTTTTTCAAAAACTGGGTAGGGTGGTTGCAAACTTGTTTGAGAGAAGTAATTAACTTTAAAATCGCTCCTTTTCGACTCACTCCTTCCGTACTTTCAATCTGTCGCATCAAGTCATTAACGACACTTTGATACAAAACACTTTGCTCCTTCGTCAATTGACAATACTGATTCATTTCGACCTTATCAGGCAAGTCTTTGATGATGCGTTTATCACTCTTTAAGCGACGCATAATAAAAGGAGCCGTAATGGTTTGAAAAAGTCGTGCCTTATTTCGATCCCGATCCATTTCGATAGGTATCGCAAAACGTTCTTTGAATTTACCCAAAGTAGACAAGTAACCCTTATTGACAAAATCAAAAATACTCCAATACTCTGACAAACGATTTTCGACGGGTGTACCACTCATCGCAATCTTAATATCTGCCTTGATTTTTTTGATAACTTTGGTTTGTGCCGTCGAAGGATTTTTGATATTTTGAGCCTCATCAATCACCAAAACCAACCACTTTTGTTTTTGCAATAAGTCCGCATCGCTGCGAGCAATCCCATAAGTTGTAATCAATAAGTCCGTGTTTTGGGTATCCAATTTTCGTTTGGAACCATGATAAATTTGAAAGCCTAAGCTAGGAGCAAATTTAATAATTTCCTTTGCCCAATTGGTTAATAAAGTTGTTGGAACAATGATAAGACCTTTTTTCTTACGAAGCAAACCTTCCTCTTTGAGCTTCAATAAAGTGGTGATAACTTGCAAGGTTTTACCCAATCCCATATCATCTGCAATCAAACTTCCAAAGCCAATCGTTGTATTTTTATACATCCATTCATAACCTCGTTGTTGATAAGGACGAAGCGTGGCTTTTAAATTTTTGGGAGGAGCCACCGTTTTTTGTAACAAGATAGATTGCATCAAGCCTTGTGCCTCTTGAGTCAATAAAACCTTTGAGCCATTGTAATTTTCTGCCAATGCAATTTGAAACAATTCTTGGGGAGTCAACTTGGGAGGATTCTCTAACTTGTCTAAAAGTGCCTTGATTTCTCGTTCATCGAAAAACGCATAGTCTTCGCCAAAACGTACGATACCAGACATCTCTCGGACCATTTTTTCAAATTCTTCTGGCTTGATTACCTTGTCACCCAATGCGACTTGCCAATTAAATTTGAGCAAATTATCTAAGCTGATAACACCACTTGGTTTAACACTTGGGCTTTCATCATCAGCGTAAATAGCCAAAGACAATTTAGGGCGAAGGAGTTTTTTGAGTGATTTGGGTAAAAGAGTCTTGATGCCAAATAAACGAATGGTCGGCAGGATTTGAAGCAGTACATTGGCAAACTTGCTGTATTCAAAAACGAGTGGTTCTTTTCCTTTAGAGCTAATCAGTTTTTGAATGTCAGGAAAGTAATTGGATAAGGTCGCCAAGTCTCTTAGAACTTCTAAGCGGATTTTTTGATACGATTGATTGGCAAACAAATCCTTTAATGAAATAGGAAGACTTGCTTCTTTTTTATTTTTTTCTTCCACCAAGATTTCTACATCAAAAGTTTCTTCCTCTCGATTTTCAACGACTTGCATCAAAGGAACATAATCTTTTTCACTGATAAAGAAACGACTAAGATATAAATGAATGGCTGATGGAAATTCTTTGTCCTCAAATCGTTTGAATTCGATGAGATAGTTTTTGAAAAAGAGCAAGCCGATATTGTCTTCGGGTTTGACTTCCAAACCATATTCTTCGACAAAATAATTTAAGAATAAACTAAAGAGCTGATTGCTTCTTTCTTTCGGGATAAGATAAATACTTTTCTTTTCTTTTTTTCCTTGATAAATTAAATCGGATGGAATCAACTGTCCGATAAGATGGGCTAAAGTGCGGATGGCTTCATTGAGCAATGCAGGAATCCAAGTAATTCCATGATGGTTGTCACTAAATACAATGAGTTGAGGAATAAACGCACTTTTTTGAGCGAGTTTTTCCGCAAAACGATAGGCTAAATAAACTGCTTGTAAGGCAGGAATATACTTTTGAATTCGTCCCGCAGGAATACTTTCCAACCAATGAATAAGACTTTCTATATCCTCAAAAACCAAGTTTTCTCTATCGCCATTGTCAATCACTGTTTGCACCATTTCTCTATCCTCATTCAATTGAATCTGCAAACTTTCGACTCGTTCAAATACAATGCCTTCTTGTATGACTGCATCCGTTTTTTTAATAAGCCGACTGACAGCTCTTGCTACTTTGCTATAATTCTTTTCTAAAAGAACTTTAAAACTTTTGCTTGGATAAAAGGTGGCACGATCCTCTAAAATGGCTAAAAGATTGGCACGGGATTCTGTAATTTTGGTAAAATCAAGTTGTTGATAAATGTTTTCTAATTCCTCGTCCTTCATTTCCCATTTTTCCGCCTTTTGCTGCCAAAAATCTTCATAATTGGGAATGGTAATTTGTTTTTGATTGCCTAACGAAAAACCCTTCTTTTCCAATTCCTTAATCACCTCTAAGCCATGTAACTCAAAAACTAAAAAAGGATTTTTATCAATTTCGTTGGCGATGAGATATAAGACTGCCGCTAAATGTTTACAAGGTACAGCCCAATCTGGACAAGAACATTTAGCCGTCAAGTCATCCCAAGATTCAGGAAATAAATGAATGCCATTTTTCTTGAAAATATCATTGAGGTAAGAAGGCAATTCCCGATTCAATAATTGCGACAACAACATCGGATCTTCGATAATCAAATTGAGGATACGTTCTTTTTTCGCTTTTCCAAATAAAGGAACTTTAATATCTACTGCATAAGGTCTTGGACGAGTACCCTTGACCGACCCCGATATTTTATTTTCATTGATATTTATCTTCTTGACTTTGCCCGTATTGGCATAAGAACGACCTCTTGGCAAGCGATTCGAGTAATCAATATTATTAAACGCATTCAACCATTCTTTGCCCCACCAAGTATTCCCGTAAGTCTTTCGCATGTGTGTGTACTTTAATCCAAAAAATGCAAAAATAAGGAATAATGGTTAAAAAATAAAGGCGGTACTAATGGTGAATTACTTTTTGAGTGACAAGTAATAGTGACTAGTGACTTTTCGGTTTATTCGTGATTTTTCTTTTTAGTAATGGTTAAATAATAAGTTCCTCATTTGTAACAAAGAGATTTTTTGAAATATGAGGCAAAAAACGTAGCGGTCCGACGTTTCGGCATAGCAGGGCTAAGACGAGGCTTTTTAACGAAATATATCGGAAAATATCGACGTTAAAATGCGGAAGTTGTTTTTTTATCATTACTTAGGAGCGAAGGTTTGACTGCTTCGTCGTGTTGGAAAGTCCCGCTATCCGTTCTTATCACCAAAAAGCTTTGCACTCTACCGCAAGTCTTTTCGACTTGTGGTCTCAAGCTACGTTGGTGATACCACTACTATCGGGGCTAGATCGTTGAGGCAGGGACTTCTTAGTGGCAGTTGTTTGAACAGAATTTTTTAAGAATTAGAGGAATGTACAGAATTTTGATAACGCAATTGCGAAGAAATAAATGACGGAAATAGTGGCGAGAATGAGCCGCAATTTGATAACTTTCATGTAAAAAATAAACAAAGTTATCAAACTTACCGAATCACCCCAGACTTCAAGACATTTAGACCTTACCCAAATAGCCCTGATAGGAGTGGTATTCGTGTCGCAGCGTTGGCTTAGAAAAACCTAGCTACACGAATAAGAACGGATAGCAGGACTTTCTGCAACGACAACGCATCCAACATTCGCTCCTAAAAATAATAAGAACTGACAAACTACTTTACTTCATTCTAAAACCTTTTGTCTAGCTTTTATACCTTATGTATTAAAAAAACCTTGTGTCTCTTATGTGGTAAAAAAACCTTATGTTTCTTATGTTTTCTTCAATCTCTTATGTGGTAAAAAAAAACTTTGTATATCTTTTGAGTCTTATGTGGTAAAAAAATCTTATTCTATCCTTTGCACTTTTTCAGTAAAAAACTAACTTGTGAAAAAAACAACTTAAATGGTCCGTCATATTTGGAAAATCATACTCATCCCCATCTGGCTTATGGGAACGGCAGGATTTGGACTAACTCTACTAGAAGTCTTCCGACACATCGAACCCTTTGAAATGCCTTATCGCCCGATATTCATCGGAGCCATCATCATTACCTTGACCTACTTTTTACTACGTCGATCCATCTATTTCCGTTGGTTACAAACCTTTACCCATGAACTCACTCATGCCCTTTTTGGCTTACTCGCCTTTAACAAAATCAAGAGTTTCAAAGTTTTCCTAAGACCCAATGCAGACGGTGCATTAGGAGCCGTCAAACAAGAAGGAACAGGACACTTTATCATCGTCTTAACACCCTACTGTTTTCCCATTTTGACCTACTTCCTCATTATTTTTCGACCCTTCCTAAGTGGCGAACTACTTTTCACCTTTGACCTCATTTTAGGTGCAACCTATGCCTTTCATTTACTCACTTTTTTACAAGATATGGGACCCCACCAAACGGATTTTACCCGATGCGGCATACTCTTTTCCTACCTCTTCGTCTTCTTTATGAATTTTTTGCTCATTGGTATTTTTCTCACTTACATTGGTGGAGGCTTAGAGGCTGTCAGCAGTTTTTGCCAAGCAGGTTTTTATCAAGGCTTAGAAGTCGGCAGAGATTTCATCAATTTCTTTCTCCAAATTTTTCAATAGTTTTTTGAGAGTGACAAGTGACGTTTTGGGACGACGGGGCGTTTCTATTCAATACGAAAAATCCTAGAATCGGAGTTGTTTTTTAGGCTAGGAGCGAACGGTTTTTCTTTCATCGTTACGGCAAGTCCTGCTATCCGTTCTTATGCTAAAAGCCACCCGAACCCCTTAGCCATCCCTACATTTAGCATACCACTTCTATCAGGGCTATTTTGAAAGGATAAGAACGCTTCACAAACGGTGGCACAGTGTGAGTAGTTGTCCAATTTTCCGAACCATCAACATTGCGACCACAACGATCTAGCCCCGATAGCAGTGGTATCATCTTTGTAGAGTAAATTCACGAATTTGCTCTACAAAGATGATAAG
>JAHDBB010000403.1:1790-6108 GCA_020630635.1 Chitinophagales bacterium | reverse complement strand
GATGCTTGTGATGATGGTGATGTCAATACTGTTGACGATATTTATACGGAAGACTGTGAATGTATCGGGACTCCTCTTTGCGCTCCATTAGATTTAGGACTTAATTTAAGTGATATTGAAAATAACGCAGTTTGTGCAGATGCTGGTGAAATAGCTATTACAGTCATTATTCCAGATGGAACTATATCTGGAGATGGAGTAGATAACACAAACTTTACTTTCAACCCTGAAGGTTTAGAACCTGGTACATACACAATCACCTACGAATATACTGATGAAAATGACTGTGAATACAGTGATGAATATGAAATAGAAGTCTATGCGGCTGCCCAAGCAGACATTGATGGTGACAATAACACTTGTTATGGTGAATCGACCACTTTATCAGGTCCAGCAGGTTATGAATACTTATGGATGCCAGGTGGATTAACAGATCAAACCATTGAAGTAACAGAAAGCGATATTTATACTTTAACAGTAACCAATGCCAATGGATGTTCTGATGAAACCAATATCAATGTAACCATCAATCCAAACATCAATTTGGCTCTAAATGAAAACCAAAATTCTTTCTGTGAAGAAGACATAGACTATAGCTTTAGTACTGCATATCCTGGTGGAGATTTCTCTGGAAATGGTATCAGTGAAAATGGTGAGTTCGATCCATCTGAAGCAGGTGTAGGAACAACCATGATTTACTACTCTTACGAAGAGGCAGGTTGTACACACAACGATAGTCTTGAAGTAACGATAACAGCAACACCTTCTGCTGAAATAGATGGTGACGGTAATGTTTGTAATGGTGAAACGACCACCTTAACTGCTCCTGAAGGATACACTTCTTATACTTGGATGGTCAATGACGAAGTAATTAGCAATGAAGAAAGTATTGACGTAAGTGAAGAAGCAACCTACTCTCTTACAGTTGCCGACAATGGTTGTGAAAATACCAGTTCTATTGTTGTCAACTTTAGCGCAGACTTAGACTTAGAGTTTGAAGACAATCAAAATACTTTCTGTGCTGGAGATAATAGCTACTTAATGGAAGTGGCATTTAGTGGTGGTACTTTCGCTGGAAGTGATGCCATTAATGATGAAACAGGTGAATTTAATCCAAGCCAAGCAGGTACAGGAACAGTCACTCTGACTTATACTTTCACCAATTCTAATGGTTGTGAATACAATGAAGAATTAGAAGTAACCATCTTTGATAATCCTGAAGCAGACATCACTAGCGAAAACGGCTCTTTTGAAACTTGCGAAGGTGAAAATGTTACACTGATCGCTCCAACAGGAGACTTTGAATATACTTGGTATCAAGACAATATTGCCATTGAAGACGAACAAGGAGCTTCTTTAGAAGTAACCGAATCAGGTATGTATGAAGTCAGTATTTCTACTCCTTCCAACTGCCAAGATATTAGTAATACTGTAGAGGTAATTATTTATGAAGAACCTGACTTAAATATCAATACAGAAAGTGAAAGTGTTTGTCAAGGTGATGAGGTAACACTAAGTGCCAATGTATCCAATACAACAGGAATATTTACTTGGACAGATGAGGACGGTACTTTACTCGCAGAAGGAAATGACGTAACAGTCTCTCCTGAAGTAGATACAGAATACACCGTTTCTTTTGAAGGCGATAATGGTTGTATCGAAATTGATAACATCACCATTACCATTGCTACAGATTTAGCACCCAACGCTACTTTCTCCGTAGCATCAACAGCTATTTGTATTGGTGAATCAGTTGAATTAACCAATTCATCCGACAATGCGGTTTCCAATACTTGGACCGTTACCAACCAAACAACTCAAAGTACTCAAACTTTTGAAGATGCCAATCCTGTATTTACGCCAACAGAGGCAGGTATTTATGATGTAACCTTAGTTATTGAAGGTTGTGGTACTACAACTGACACAGAGGAACAAACCAGTCTCTTTACAGTTGAAGAGATTCCAACCTTTAATGTAAGTACCGAAAATGGTGAAATAACAGCTTGTGCAGGTACAACGATTGCCTTACAAGCGAGTGATGATGGTTATACTTATAACTGGTCTGGTGCTAACTTGACAACCAACACAGGAACCATCATTCCATTAGAAGTAACCATCGGTGAAAATACCTATACAGCCATTGGTCAAAATGGGGCTGGTTGTACAACAAGCGAAACCATCATCATCACAGGTTACGAAGCCGCACAAGTGGACATTGTTTCTTCTACAGATGTATTCTGTGGAGATGGTGAAGTTACTTTAACTGCCATCGGAAATGGGGTAACATATACTTGGACAGGTGATGGATTAAATGCGACAACAGGCGAAGAGGTAACTGCCAATATTAGTGACAATACAACCTTTGTAGTGACAGCAGAAACCGCAGATGGTTGTACGATGACAGATGAAGTATTCATTACGGCTGGACAAATTGACTTTGAAGCAAGTGCTTCTGATTACTTAGTTTGTGCCAATGACGAAGTAACACTTTCTGTAGCATCCGAAGAAACAGGTCTAGAATATATATGGACGGGCGATGGCTTCCAAGAAATAGGCGAGACCATAACCATTACAATGGGTGAAACAGCTCAAACATTCACAGTAACAGCCAGTAATGCCTTAGAATGTCAAAATGATACAACCATCACCATTGGCATCAATGCGCCACCGGTTGTAACGGCTGCGGCTGCCAACACCATGTTCTGCAATGGTTCTGAAGTTAGCTTAACGGCTACTTCGGATGATGCAAATGATACTTTCACTTGGGAAGGCGAAGGTCTCCAACAAACAACAGGATCAGAAGTTACCGCTATCATTGATGGTACGCAAACCTTCACAGTCACTGCAACAGACGAAGAAGGCTGTACTTCTACTGATATTATCACACTATCTGGGCAAGCAGCTCCTGCTTACGAATTGAGTGCAAGTTCTTATACAGCGTGTCAAGGAGAAACCATCACCTTAAGTGGTAACAACCCAGACCTTTCTTACACTTGGATTGGGGAAGGCTTACTCTCTAATGAAGGAATGGAAGTACAAGCAGTCATCACAGATGCTATTTCTTTCGGTGTTCAAATTACCGATGGAACTTGTATTTTAAACGAAGACATTTCCATTGCCTTAGCTCCTGACTTTGACGTGACCATTACAGGAACAACCACCGTTTGTGAAGGCAATAATGTACAACTATTTGCAGAAAGCGGAGCAGCCGAATCTTACCAATGGTCTGGTCTCAACTGGGATGATCCAAACAGTAGCAATCCTACTTCAACGGACCCAGTTTTTGAAACAACGCAAGTTTTTGTCACTGTTACCGATACTTTTGGATGTAGCAAAGAGTACTCACAAACTCTTGAAGTATTCCCTGATTTCGATGCCAGTATTACAGCCATTGACCAAGTAGATTCACTTTGTAATGGTACAAAAGTTCAATTAAACTTAACGGGTGGCATCAGTTTTGAATGGCTCAATGAAGACTTAGACAACTCGACCAATCCAACTACAACCATTACAGAAACAACCACTTTTGAAGCGATTGTAACCAGTGAAAATGGATGTAGCAAAACCATCAGTTATACACAAGCGGTTTACAGTCCGACACTCTTCGATGTTGGAGGCGACAGCCTTGTTTGTCCGTTTGAAAGTGTTGAATTAGTGGCAACTGGTGGAGAGAGTTATCAATGGGACAATGAAGACTTATTAGACGATCCAATGAGCGCAACACCGATTGCCATTGAGTTAGAACAAACGACGACCTTTGCAGTAGAAGTAACAGATGAAAATGGCTGTACAGAAACGATAGAATACTTGGTAGAAGTAGATGATATTAATAGTGAAGCATGTGCAGAAAATAGAGTCATCCCAAATGCGATCACCCCTAATGGTGACAATATGAACGATACTTGGAAGATTCCTTTATTTGAAGACTTTGACTATCGTTACCCTGACCATACCATTTACATTTACAACCGTTGGGGCGAGTTACTATTAGAATTAGTCGATTATCAAGGCACTTGGGACGGTACAAGAGAGGGTGAAGAATTGCCACATGGTACCTATTACTATGTGATTGACTTAGGTGTCAATGGCGAAGAACCCATCACAGGAACCGTGACTATTTTAAGATAAAATTTTTAAGTAACGATTAAAAAATAAGTCCAGCATTTTGAGAAAAGAGATTTTGGTTCAAGATGAGGCGAAAAACATAGGAATAGCAGAGCTATTACGAGGCTTTTCAACGATATATTGAATCAAAAGATCATTATCAAATGTGGAAGTTATTTTTTTCTCGTTGCTTGCTTAGAAGAGAACGGGGGGA
>JAHDBB010000403.1:0-1690 GCA_020630635.1 Chitinophagales bacterium | reverse complement strand
ATCAAATGTGGAAGTTATTTTTTTCTCGTTGCTTGCTTAGAAGAGAACGGGGGGATGCTCTGTTGTAACAGGGCTCCCCGCTATCCGTTCTCATCACCAAGCCTATCCTCTACCGCAAGTCTTTTCGACTTGTGGTAAAGCCAACACAGATTGGCGATACCACTACTATCGGGTCTAGATGGATTAGGCAAGGACTTCTTAGTAATGAAAACGGGACGAAAGTGACGATGTAACGTAAGGGGACGTTGAATTTTTGATAATCGACTGACTTAATGGGTCAAATAAAAATCACAAAAAGAACCGAAACGTCCCTTGTTAAAACGTCCCATCGTCCCCAATTGTAACCTCGTAATTCGCTTTTTCGTTTGCGACTATCGACTAATAAAAAAAATAAAAATTAGAATACTATAAAATGAAAAATATACTAATCATCTTTACTTTATGTATTGGCGGATGGCTACAGCTTCAAGGACAACAAATCCATCAACTCACCCAATACACCCTTAACGACTTCGCATTCAATCCAGCCATTGCAGGCTATGATGTCAACCGAGTAGTCACCAAAGCCTCTTTCAGAAAACAATGGTTAGGTGGATTTGATGGTCAAGAACCAACGACCTTTCTCGTAAGCGGACACACCAATTTTAGCAAAAAGAAAAACATCGGCTTAGGCATGATGATTTTTGCAGACCAAACAGGTCCGACCAGTCGTTTAGGCTTAAATTTAGCCTATGCTTACCATATTCCATTAGACGGCTATGATCGCAAACACAATTTAGCATTAGGAATCTCTGGAACATTGATGCAATATACCATCAACTTCGACGAGTTGGTGTTAACCGATGTAGGAGATGCAGGCGCAGTAGCTTCTGCCAGCAATAATGATATAACTGCCGATGCCAATTTTGGAGCCTACCTTTATGGACCTAAATATTGGGTATCACTTTCTGCCCTTCAATTGGTCAGAAGTCAAGTTGTCATTAGTGAACGGTCTGTAACGGCTGACGAAGCCAGTATTTTACTTTCTAGACACTTTTACTTAGGCGGTGGGTATCGTTTCAAGGCAGCAGACGACATCGTTTTAGAACCCTCTGCCCTACTCAAATATGTCCAAGCTGTTCCATTAAGTTTTGAGGCTAACCTTCGTGCCTTCTATAGAGGCGAATATTGGGCGGGCTTAGGCTACCGTCATCATGATGCATTTAGCATTATGTTGGGAATCCAGTTGGAGAATGGTCTAAATGTTGCGTATTCTTACGACATCATCAGCTCTAATATCCGTAGAGTCAGTAGCGGCTCTCACGAGATTACATTGGGCTACAACTTTAAGTGGGAAAGAGATGCATTAAGAGCGAAGCCATTTAACTACGACTCTGACTTATAATAGGTTAGGAACTCATAAAATACATATTTTTTAGCAGTTGATTAAATGTAGGAACAGATAGCATCTGTTCTTTTGCATGAACTGTCAACGAGATAATAATCTCTCTAATTTAGAAGGCTTCCTCTTCAGATCCCAGAACAGTTGCAAACTGTTCCTACAAAGGAATTTTTTCTACCGAATAGCCATCTTATTTGAGTACATTATTCATTATCCAAAAAGATTCAGCAACCATAGGGAGAGACCGCAACGACCTAGCCCCGATAGAAGTGGTATCCCCTTTGTAGAGCAAATTCATGAATTTGCTCT
>JAHDBB010000402.1 GCA_020630635.1 Chitinophagales bacterium | reverse complement strand
AAAGTCCCGCTATTCGTTCTTATTGCTGCGGCTTGGTTGAGATACAAGGCACTTTGAAAGTGCCTTGTATCTGGGCTTGGCTCCGAGCAGCAATACCACTGCTATCGGGGCTAGTTGGACAAGGACATTATCTTTGGTGTTCGTTTTTGTCTCTTATGGCTTCTTCCTAAAGAATGAAGCAAAACTATTTTGTCTTTGATTGAGAAAAGCCCTTATTTTCCCAGATGATTGACTTTTGCTGGCACTAAGAAGTACTGAACGCTACGATCTAGACCCGATAGTAGTGGTATCACCAAACAGCGTTGGCTAAAGGGTTCGGGTGGCTTGGTGATAGGAACGGATAGCGGGGAGACCTGTGACGATGAAAGAGTAATAACCGTTCTCTTCTAAAGTTTACAACCTATAAACATGCAGAAATAGAATGAGTTATTATTTAATCGGCTATCCATCTAAAGTTGCCAAAAATCAAAGAATAAATCGTTTCAATTGGAGATTGATTGAGATCAATAAACTCCTTTCTCCTTATCAATCGGATTGCCTCTTCTTTGCCGGGAAGACCCATCCGATTGGAACGACACCTTCTTTTTTTGATTGTAATATAATGACAAACTTAGATGAGAATTAAGGAGTAATGACGAGCTTGCCAATGGCTTTTCGGTTTTGGAGAGCGTGAAGGGCTTGTTTGGCTTCTTCTAAAGAGTAGGTCGCTTGAATGTGCGATTGAATCTTGCCTTCTTTGAGTAAAAGCATGAGTTCGTTGATCTGTTGACGGTAGGCTTTGGGATGGCGTTGGGAGAATGCGCCCCAGAAAACGCCGACTATCTGACAGCCTTTGAGTAAGGGAAGATTGAGTGGAATCTTGGGAATGTCGCCGGCGGTAAATCCAACTACTAAATAGCGTCCATTCCAGCCTATGGTGCGTAAAGCTGGTTCAGTGTATTGTCCCCCAACAGGATCTAAAATAATATCAACACCATTGGGGAAAAGGGTCTTGACGGATTTTTTAAGGTCTTGTTCTTGGTAATTGATGAGATGATCGGCTCCTTTTTGTTGACAAACTTGTAGCTTTTCGTCTGTCGAAGCGGCTGCGATGACGGTTGCGCCCATATACTTTCCTAATTCGACAGTCGCTAAACCAATACCTCCTGCAGCTCCTAAAACTAAGAGAGTCTCGCCTTTTTGAAGATTGGCTCTATCTTTTAGGGCGTGATAAACGGTTCCAAAGGTGTAAAGACAGGAAGAGGCCACTTCCCAATCAATGCCTTCGGGCAAGAGAAAGACTCGGCTGTAATGTGTAACTACTGCTTCTGCATACCCACCCCAACCTGTAAAAGCAACCACTTTGTCTCCTACCTTGAAGCCTTTGGCCTCCTCTCCTACTTCTTTGATAATACCAGCCACTTCGCCACCAGGAGCAAAGGGAAAATCTGGTCTAAATTGATATTTGCCTTCTACCAATAAAATGTCGGGAAAATTGGCTCCACAAGCTTTGACCTCAATGAGGATTTCTTTGGCTTTGGGTTGAGGTGTAGGAACCTCTATTAGTTGTAAAGAGTCTATGGGACCAAACTGTTGGCAAGAGAGGATTTTCATTTTTTGATATTTTTGTTTGAGCAAAGATACCAACTTTTACCAAATCCAAAACTTTTTAGGTTTAACCATCTTTTTGATCATTTTGGCTAGTTCGTCCTCATTGACATGTTGATCGTTGTAAACAACTTTGGATTCCTTGTCTAAAACAACCACCCAAGGCGTTCCACCTGTTTTATAATCTTTGATAAAATGAGCAATGAGGGTTTCGGGTTCTCCAGCATCATGTCCAAAGGGTATTTTTAGTTTGTATCTTTCTTGAGTTTCTTTGAGCATCTCTTTGGTGTTGACTCCCCATTCTTCAAAGACAGTTTGAATAGCTACAAACTTAACGTTTTTCTCTTCCCTTAATAGAAATTTGAGTTGTTCAAAATTGGCAAATCCTCCTTTGGTATGACTTCCAGGACACCAAGCTTGAAAGCAAAAAATCACTAAAACATTGCCTTTGAAGTCATTTACATTTAGGGGGATAGTAAGTGCGTTGCCTTCTTCATCTATCCAATCATTTATGCGCCAAGGAGGAGCAATTTGGTCTATAATACCTTTTTTCTTTTCATTCATAAATTCATCATTTGCAGATAAAACAGGTTATTTAGACGTTAGAAATGTTATAGGGTGACTAGTTATTTCACATATTTTTTACATCTATATATCAGATAGTTTTTTATGAGCATTCTGTATCATTTTATGTCATAAAATAATAAATTTAGACATTATTTTGAACTTCATAAAAATTACAAATTATGGGATTAATTCAAGAATACAAAGAGTTTATTTCACGGGGCAATGTTGTTGACCTCGCTGTAGCTGTGGTTATTGGAGCAGCATTTGGTAAAATAGTCAACTCTTTTGTATCAGACATTTTGATGCCTCCGATTGGCTTATTGATGGGAGGTAGCGATTTTAGCAATTTGAAGATACCGATACAAGAAGCGGTAATGGAAGGAAATAAGGTAATGAAAGAAGCGGTCTCCATCAACTATGGAGCTTTTATCAATACCTTCATTGAATTTCTAATCATTGCATTTGGTGTTTTCATTGCTGTCAAAGCAATCAATAAAATCAAGAAGGCACAAGAAGCAGACCCAGAACCAACTCCTTCGGAAGTTTTGTTGGGAGAGATTCGAGATTTGTTGAAAAAATAATTTGATCTTGTAAAAACTCCTAAATCTGTGTGATAAATGTCATCACACAGATTTTTTTTTCTCTGTGGATTCTTTGACAAATCCATAAGGACAGTGTTTGCATCCATTTTTACAACAATATCCTCGCTCTTTAAGGTATTTTGCGGTAAACACATACAAACCCTGCTTATTGATATAAAAGTCTTCTCCTTGCACTAGTTTTTTACTCATTTTTTGTTTTGTAAATAAATTTAACATTTTTTATTTCTTCTTTGCCAAAGCATCAAATGTAATATTTATTTTATCTTGCTGACTAGATTTTTTATAAGAAAATTAAGCACTAATGCAATCATTTTTTCAATTATACGTAGAAAACAATATGCTTTTTCTTTGACAAAAAATGCAAATTAACATAAAAAAAGCCGAATTAGAACTTTAAAAAAACAAATTGCTTTATACTTTTGTACCAAAATTAGAATACCGATGACAAAAAATTTATTGATTGTAGAATCTCCAGCAAAAGCAAAGACCATAGAAAAAATACTAGGAAGTGACTTTAAAGTGAAATCTTGTTTTGGTCATATTCGAGATTTAGAAAAAGGCAACAAAGCCATTGATGTTGAAAATCAGTACATTCCCAAATACATTATTCCTGACGAAAAAAAGAAGGTTGTAAATGAACTAAAAAAGGAAATCAAAGATACCGAAGCCGTTTGGTTGGCAACGGATGAAGACCGTGAAGGAGAAGCCATCTCTTGGCATTTATGCGAAGTATTTGACCTAGATATAGCACAAACCAAACGGATTGTCTTTCATGAGATTACGGCTCCTGCTATCAAAAAGGCGGTACAAAATCCTCGTAACTTAGATATGGATTTGGTCAATGCTCAACAAGCCCGTCGAGTTTTGGACCGTTTAGTAGGTTTTGAACTTTCTCCTATCTTATGGCGCAAAGTAAGCCGAAGTCAAGCCTTATCCGCAGGAAGGGTTCAATCAGTTGCCGTAAGGGTGGTGGTAGAACGAGAAAAAGAGATCAAGGCATTTCAACCTGAACCTTACTATAAGGTAGTCGCTTTATTTGATCTCAAAGATGAAGATGGCAATCCTGTTCAAATGAAAGGCGAACTTGCCAAACGCTTTGAGTTAGAAACGGATGCGGTCCAATTCTTAAACGATTGTACTCCTGCTCAATTCAATATTGCTTCTTTAGAAACCAAGCCTGCCAAAAAATCTCCTCGCCCTCCTTTTACCACTTCTACTTTGCAACAAGAAGCCAGTATTAAGTTAGGGTTTTCCGTTTCTCGCACCATGCGGGTCGCTCAAAAGTTGTACGAAGCAGGAAAGATTACCTATATGCGTACGGATTCTGTCAACTTATCGGATACTGCTAGAACGGCTGCACTCAACGAAATACAGTCTCGATACGGTGACACTTATACACACCCTAGAAAGTTTAAAACCAAAGCCAAAGACGCACAAGAGGCGCACGAAGCCATTCGACCTACTTATTTTAATGAAGATAGTGCTGGAGCTGACAATGATGAACAAAGGTTATATAAATTAATTTGGCAAAGAGCCGTAGCTTCTCAAATGAGTGATGCTCAATTGGAAAGAACAACTGCTAAAATTAATATTTCGACTCGTACAGAACAATTGGTTTCTAAGGGGGAAGTATTGGTTTTTCCTGGTTATCTCAAAGTATATAATGATACTTCCAAAGAAGAAGATAGCAGCGGCATTTTACCTCCTTTGAACATTGGACAAGTATTAAGCCTTATCAATCTTACCGCTACTGAGCGTTTTACCCGTCCACAAGCTCGCTTCACAGAGGCAGGACTGGTTAAAAAATTAGAGGAATTGGGTATTGGTCGTCCTTCTACTTATGCTCCAACCATTGCAACCATCCAAAAACGGGGATATGTTGTCATCGAAAAACGAGAAGGAACGGATCGCAATTATAATGTCTATACTTTAGCAAATGGACAGGTTTCCAAAGTAGTCCAAACAGAAAAAACAGGTGCTTCTGGAAGACGTTTATTCCCAACAGATATGGGCATGTTGGTCAATGACTTTTTAGTTGAAAACTTCCAAGAGATTCTAAATTACAGCTTTACGGCTAAAATCGAAGAGGACTTTGATAAGATCGCTCAAGGCAATTTGCAATGGAATGCCATGATTGACGAGTTTTACAAGCCTTTCAAAGTCGAAGTGGTTCGAGTGATGGAAGAAGCAGAAAGAGTAACAGGCGAACGATTCTTAGGGGTTGATCCTGTGAGTGGCAAAAAAGTATTTGCTCGCTTAGGTCGTTTTGGTCCGATGGTACAAATCGGTGAAACCAATACCAATACGGGAGAAAATGGCAAAAAACTAACTGCTAAAGAATTAAAAGAACTCAAGAAAAATGAGAAAGAGGAAGACAAGCCTAAGTTTAGCAAAATTCGCAAACCTTATTCATTAGACACCATCACCTTAGAAGAAGCAATGGAGTTATTCAAATTGCCTCGTACCTTGGGTGAGTTGGAAGGCAAAGTGGTTAAAGCCTCTGAAGGTCGTTTTGGTCCTTATGTCCAACATGGCAGCTTGTTTGCTTCAATCAAAAAAGACAGCGAATTAGATCCATTGACCATTACGTACGAAGAAGCCCTTGTATTGATTGCTCAAAAGAAAGCGGACGATGCCAGAAAGATGATTAAGGTTTTTGAAGAGGATGAGGACTTAACCATTCGTGAAGGTCGTTGGGGTGCATACATCAAGTACAAAAAGGAAAATGTCAAGATACCAAAAGAGAAGAAAGAACGGGAAGTGGCTGCTCAAATGACGTATGAGGAATGTAAAAAGTTGGTGGATGCTCACTTGGAAACGAAGGGTAAGGGCAAAGGAAAGAAAAAGGCAGCTCCTAAGAAGGCTACTAAAAAAGCCGCTAAGAAGGAGACGACTAAGAAATAAAAGACAGTCGGATAGAGGTTTTACCTCTACATTTTTAAAAGCGTTTAGTTCGTTCAGAATTAGACGCTTTTTTTATTTTTTAGGAGCGAAGGGTTCGGTGCTTCGTCGTAATGGCAAGTCCCGCTATCCGTTCTTATTGCTGCGGCTCGGTGGAGATACAAGGCACTTTGAAAGTGCCTTGTATCTGGGCTTAGCTTCGAGCAGCAATACCACTACTATCGGGGCTATTTTGGAAAGGATACAACCTAACAACCCAATAAAAAAACAGTGATGTCTATATCTTAAATATCAAACAGGCGGCAACCCATCTAAAGTTACCAATCCATCCTCATTCTAAAAAAACGTGAATTTTGGATTACCAAAACTCTAAATCATTGATTTACAATTTGTTATAATTTAAAAATCCAATTAGAACCGAAAAAGAAGCGTTGGCGATGCTCAATTACTGGTAGCG
>JAHDBB010000401.1 GCA_020630635.1 Chitinophagales bacterium | reverse complement strand
CCACTAAAAAATATTTGGCACATTCACACTTACCAAAACAATCAACACAAAAAACACCAATAAAAGGATCACCTTCGGCCAATCAAAATCCCAACTTTTCTCCAGCAAATATTGTTCCTTCGCAGGATCATTTTCTCCTATTACCAAACTCGCAAGTAAACCTACTACCAACGTCACAACTGCTCCCACCGCATTCCACCAAAACCAAAAGATTTCAGGTACAAAAAGCCACAGATACACATTCACTGCCACCCCTGCCAACAAGCCAATATTTGCCCCTATCGCATTCACTCTTTTCACAGCGACAGCCGCAATAAACGTAGCCAAAATCGGACCATAAAAAACCGATCCAATCTTATTGATCGCCTCAATCACCGTTTTTGCAATATCTCCAACGAAAAAAGCCAAAACAATACAAACTGTCCCCCAAAACAAGGCAGCGTATTTAGAATAAGCCATGTATTTTTCATTAGGCAAATCCTTATTTCGATTAAAAAAGTCTTCTACAGAAGCTGCACTCAAGGAGTTGATAGCCGAACTCAACGAAGACATCGCTGCTGAAAAAATCGCCACCAATAAAATCCCAATAACGCCATGTGGTAAATAATCCCGAATAAAAATAGGAATCATCAAGTCGGGTTTATCGGCTGGAATCGACTGTAAAAAACTTGTTTGTGTCATCGCCAAAGTTCCTATTACCAAACCCATTACACAGTAAACAAAGGTAATCGGAAAACGCAACAAGCCATTAAAAAGTAACGTCGTTTTGACCGTCTTCATATCCTGTGCTGAAAACAACCGTTGTACCTGGCTTTGATCTGTCCCATAATAAGACGCATACAAAAAGAAACCTCCTATCAACATCGGCCAAAACCCAAACTCATCTCCTTTCTGAAAACCCATTGAGCTAAAATTCACTGCTGTCAATCGCTTTCTATCAATATTAGTAATGAACTCCTCCCAACCACCGAGATAATGTACGCCTGCAAAAAGACAGATAATAATCCCTAAAAATAAAATAAACATCTGTATCATATCTCCATACACTACCGCTTTCATCCCTCCTTCATAAGAATAAATAAGCGTCACCGCCCCAATAATTAAGATGGTTTGCCACAGTGGTACATCCATCACACTCGTCAAAATCAAAGCGACGGTATAAACCATCACACTTGTACCAAAAGCCCGACTCACTTGAAAAACAGCACTCACCAAAACCCTCGTCGAACTACTAAACCGCTTTTCCAAGTAAGCATACACACTCACAATTCCCGATTTATACATAGGCGGCACCAAAAAGACCATCAAAAACAACATGGCCAAGGGTACAGCAAATTCATAGGTAAGCCACATCATTCCTCCACCTTCTTTCAAACCCACAAACGCAGGAGCAGAAATAAAACTAATAGCCGATAACTGAGTCGCTATCGTACTAATAGAAAGCGGAAACCAACCAAAACTTTTTCCACCTAAAAAGTAATCTTTGCTATCCTTATTATCTTTGAACAACCTCCCCAATAAAAGGAAGCCAATAATGTAGGAAACAATAACAAGGTAATCTATGTAATTCATAATGAAGTAGCTAATTGATTTTTAACTCCACCCAACCATTCTTCTTTCAAAAGGCTAAAAAGTAGTAAATCTGTCCGACCTATACCCTCCACTTTTTTCAAAAAACTTCTCAAACGACCTTCTTGTTGACAACCGATATTTTTCAAAGCATAGATACTTCTTAGATTTTCACCATGCACCCCAAAACCAATTCTTGCCACCTCCAATGACTCAAAACAAAATTGAAAAAGCAAAAACTTACAATGTTTGTTTAAGCCTGTTCCCCAAAATTGTTTTCCGTACCAAGTATGTCCTATTTTGATGGTCGCAAGTTCTGGATTAAAATCATATAATCTGGTCATTCCTGCATATTGGTGGGTTTGTTTGTCAAAAATAATAAAAGGGTACTCGTCCTGATTGATACGTTTTAGTATGGCAGATTGAACATAGGACTTTAGGTTATTAAAACCTAATCCATTTTCTAGAAAATAAGTCCAAACATCCTTATCATTGGCAATGGATACCAGAGCATTGAGATGCATCAATTGTAAAGGACTCAAACGTACCCTATTATTTTCAAGTGTATAGTCTTTTGAAAAATCCAATATTTCAGTATTCATATTATTCCATCAAGAGGTCTATGGTACAAGCCGCTGTCCAAGAAAAATCGCTCCCACCATACCCCGTTTTTAAGTGAGGTACTAACTCTTTTTGAGATTCAAAATATTCATAAAAACCAAGTTGGGATACGAGTTTTATTAAGTCAGATTGAACGATTTTTGAAGTATCATAGTAGCCATAGGCTTCGAGTCCATGATAAATCATCCAGTTCATTTGAGGCCAAATCGGACCTCGCCAATATCGCTTGGAATCAAATAAGATGCTATCTACATCAAAACTTGGACAGATAAAAAAGCCTCGTTGATGTAAATCCCATAAATATTGATTCATTTTTTGAGCTTGGTCCATATTGGGGATTTCGGCATATAAAGCGGATAAGCCTCCTATCTCTTTATGTAAAACGGCATGTTCTCCTCTTAGATCAAAGACAGTAAAAGTCTCTAAGTCAGTATTCCAAAGTTTTTCGATGTAACGAGGCTTGGCTTGTTGTTGCCACTCTTCAATTTCCTTGACATCCAAACCCAATCGTTTTCCAATGTTTATCAAACTTTGATTGGATTTGATCAAGACGGCATTCATTAAAGTATCTTGAATCAAAAAGGGACTTTCTTCAAAAATACCCTGTTCGTCATATTTATATTTTTTACCCAATTCCAAAAGATAGACATAACGATCATATTGATAGGAAGTAGGTCGTTCGTCAGCAGCCATAATGCTGGTATCTCGCCTTGTATAATTGGGTAATTCATCTTTATTGACTATCGTTCTATCCATTGATTCATCCCAAAGGGGCGAATTGTCTCGACCTGATTCCCAAGGATGATAAATGAAGGTCAAACCTTCTCGTTTGGGATCTCGATATTGGTAAAACCAGCGATGACTTTTGACTATTTTTGGAAAAATATCTTTTGTAAAAGCTAGTAATTTTTCGTTGTCTGGAAATTTGTTTAGTAAATTTTCCAATACAAATCCATGTACGGCTGGTTGGGTGATGCCTGATGTTTTGGGCTTGTTGGGCGCACCAGCATTTACATTGGCATTCCAAAAATCGTAGTTAGGAAAATAGGTGGTTTCTTTTTCACTGTGGAAAATAATGTGGGGAACCATACCATTTTCCCATTGTCCTGAAAATAGGGATTGTAATTCTTGAATGGCATAGTCTAAATTAAAATGACTAAAACCGATACTGGTGAATCCAGAATCCCAATTCCATTGGAAAGGATAGAGTTTACTAGTAGGGATGGTAAAGCCGTTCTTCCAGTTTTTCTGAAGAATCTGATAAGCCGCTTTTGAAAGCTCTTTCACCATTATAAAGATTTTGAGGGTTATATATACAATTGCCTATATTTTGTGATACAGTTAGCTATAGGAAAAGACCTCAACGATCTAGCCTCGAATGAATTAAATTCTAATTTTTAATTTCAAAATTCTAAAACAGTTCAGTTACTACAGGTTGCTACTGCAACGATCTAGCCCCGATAGTAGTGGTATCGCCAAAGTGTATTGGCTAAAAGGGTTCGGGTGGCTTGGCGATAAGAACGGATAGCGGGACTTGCCATTGCGACGAAGCCCCGAACCGTTCGCTCCTAAAAATATAAAAACTATGTGATTTTAGAAATTCAACGTACCTGTTACAAAAATTCTTCTTGGTAAAATGGGTCTTCCAAAGAAGAACTCGCCTTCACCCTCGACTAATGCTCTTGGATTGCCTTCGGTGATGCCTTGTACATCCAATAAGTTGAAAACGGAAGCTCCTAATCGGAAAGAATCTTCTTTGTCCTCTCCTATTTTGAAACTGTATCCTGCTCCTACACGCATAATGCTGATTGGATCTAACTCAATGGTGTTGTCATCGCTGGTAAACTTTGCGCCAGTATAATTGAGTGTCGCAAAACCATCAATATTGTTGGCATCATAGTACAATCCTAAAAAGCCTAATAGGTTGGGTTGTCTTGCAAGTGCGTTGCCTTCATTGGTGTTTTCTGTCTCACCTGTGATTAGGTCTTCTTGGACATTTTTGGTGATTTGGTGATCTTGGAAAGTAAGGGTTCCTCGTAAATTTAATCCATCAATTAGTTGGTAATCTGCTGTTAACTCCACTCCTATCGTAGCGGTGTTTTGCTCATTTCGACGGACTTGTTCTAAGGCTCCATCTACGAAGGAATTGACGATGGAAATTCTATCTCGTAAGCCTACATAATAGGCTGCTAAAGAACCTCCTAATTTGTCGTTGCCAAACTTCACCCCTGCTTCTCCTTGAATAATGGTTTCGGGATTGTAGTCTGTACCTGTAATGCCTGTTGCCAACGGAGCAAATCCTCGAAGTTGTGGAAAGAAATAACCCCTTGAAAAGTTGGCATAGAGATTTAAAGATGGGGTTAACTCATATAAACCTGCTAAGGAAACTGCCCAACTGGATGCTTCTATGCCTGCTCTTACAAAGCTACCATCTGCAAACCGTACAGTTGCTAAATCAGTACTTAATTCGGGATCGTCATACACTTGGGAATCGACTAAATTTCCATTGCTAAAAGTACCATTGGTGGTCTCGAATCTAAAGCCAACATCAAAGCGGAATTTATTGGCAATAATCTCATCTGTCAGATAAAAAGCGGCTCTATTTTGTTTTAAAAATCTATTACTTGTTTGCCCGATTCTATTGTAAATTCCTCCTTGAGAGTAGATCACATTTTGCCCTGTCGAATCAATAAGACTAATATCCACTAATCTTGGATTGTTGTTCCATTCTGAAAGGACTCGATATTGGAAGTTCACATCATCTGCTTCTGAACGACCTATAAATGTTCCCAATGTTATGTTGTGACTACCGCTTTGCGTTGAGAAATTTTTGGTGATAGAGGCTTCTCCAGCAAAATCCGTCATCGGACGTATTCTATCAACGTGTAAATTTTCAACGACTAAATCAGAACCACTAATATTGTCTGTTAATCCATGATAATTGGCAGTATAACCACCATTGCCTGGAGCAACCACATCCATGTATTTGTCTAAGGTAATTGGGTTTCCGTTGTTGGCTCCATTTCCTCCAACATACAAAGCAAAGCTATGGTGATAATTGGCTAATCTTGTTTTGGCTTTGAACTTTAAATCTTTGGCTAAATTATACTCAAACTCTCCTAAAACATAACCACCTTTGGTATATACGCCGTCGTCAATTGGGCTTTCATAAACTCCACCTGCTGTAAGGAAACTGGTATTACTTAATTCACCTGACATCAATTGGGCAACAGGTTCTCCATCATTGCCATCTAGTCTGGTTCGACTTCCTCCTTCTAATGGTAAAGGCATCAAGAATTGCGCTCGGTCATTGATAAATTGGGTGTGAACGGTAAATGAACCTTTTTTCAAAACCTTTTTGATGTTGGCTCTTAATTGTCCACCTCTTGTTGGGATTCCTGTTTGATAAGGTCCTTCATCGTATCGCAAAAACCCTGTAACAGCGTAGTAAGTATTGGAACCTTCTTCGCCTAATAATCCGCCACTGTAAAAGTCTGTTTTTAATCTTCCTTGCGTTGCCCATTCTACATTGACGATATTGCCAGGATTGGTGTCTCCTGTTTTACTGATGTAGTTGATGATTCCTGCTGCTGATCCTGCACCGTATAAGATGGAGGCTCCTCCTCTTACAAACTCAACTCCTTTGAATCCAATATCGGGTCGAGCATACACATCATGTGCAGAAGAGTTAAGTCCAAAGGTTGCCATCAACGGAAGTCCATCATATTGTAAAGGATTGAAGGTATATTGACCACCAGATGGTAATCCTCTCACAAATAAATTGGTCGCTGTTTCTCCACCACCTCCTTCGGCCGTAATACCAGGAATGCTTCTTAATATGTCTGCTTGACTATTGGCATTCAGTTTGGTTATTTGCTTCATCCTGATAGAACTGATGGAAACAGGTGTTTGTTTTTGAGATCTAAAAGTACTAGAACC
>JAHDBB010000400.1 GCA_020630635.1 Chitinophagales bacterium | reverse complement strand
ATGAGAACGGATAGCGGGACTTTCTGTAGCGATGAAAGATGAACCTTTCGCTCCTAAAAATAAATGTCCTTCAATTTGCCACAAAATTACGAATTTTCGGATAGTGAAAACTAATTTATTTTTTTTACGTATGTATAAGTAGCCAAGTAATTTTATTTGAAACGGAGTAATGCGCCAATTATTAGACTATTTTACAAAAACTCCTCCAAAATACTCCATTACGGAACAGATAGCTAGGTATTTTATTTTTAATAAGATGCTTTGATCCTGTCTACTTATTCCTTTAGTCTAACTGCCTTATTCCATATTTTAATTAGGATTCCCTTCTCCAATTAATTAGTTGATTCACAATAGGTTAAAGTGTGAAAAGAGGATTTTTCTATCCTTTTTGTGTGCAAAGAAGTTTTTGTATATGACTTATTTGAATGTTTCAATTTGCTAGCCTAACTGTATTTAACATTAAAAAAAGAGGCAGTATGCGTCATGCAATTAATTATGCTGTCTGGATTATTTTTTTGCTATATAATACCCTTGCCATTGCTCAAACAGGTTGTGCTTTTGATGATATTCGAGAGGACTTGATGGAGGGAGAGGAAAATTATATGCAGGAAATTCAGACAATGGAACAAGCTATATTGGAGCGTCTTTATGCTCAACCTCCTTCGGGTGATGTAGAAGGTTATGAACTAGGATCAGATACCGTCACTTATACCATTCCTGTAGTAATGCACATTGTGCATAGGAGTGGTCTGTCTTATGGTGAGGAAGAGTATCTATCTATTGAGGATGCTACCGCATTTCTTGATTATCTCAATTATAATTTTAGTGGACAAAATTCAACAGATAGCCCCAATCCTTTTGAGGGGGTAGATGTAGGGATTAGATTCTGTTTTGCAGCTCGCAATCCTGCTGGACAGGCGACCAACGGTATCGAATATCATGAAGATGATATATTGACTTATGATACAGTTTCGGGTAAAGGAGGACCTGTGATGGCGACTTATCAATGGAATCCGTATGATTACTTAAATATTTACGTGGTACGTGATATTAGTGGTGGTTATTATGCTTATTCCAATTTGGCTAAGGAAGTAGGAGAACCTCATGATGGAATTGTGGTAGAATACGACATCGTACCTGAAACATGGGCGCATGAAGCAGGGCATTACCTTAATCTGTATCATACTTTTGAAGATGGAAGCAGCAGCAGTTGTGCGAGCAACCAAGATTGTCGATATGATGGAGATTTGGTTTGTGACACGCCTCCACACAAAAAACATTATGGCGAATGTAGCTCTATGAATACTTGTAGTAATGATGGAGATGATCCTTCTTATTACAACCCGTTTAGAAGTGTGAGTGATGGAGGATTGGGAGATCAAGACGATCCTGTTTACAACTTTATGAGCTATGACTGTAAAGGAAACTTTACGGAAGGACAACGAAAAAGAATGCGAGATGCGTTGGTGTATATTCGCCAAAGTCTTTTAGTTTCTGAAGCATGTGTACCAACCAATAGCAATCATGATGCTGCCATCACTTCTATCCTTTCACCCAATGGACTGAGTTGTGCCAATACCATTACCCCTAAGTTTGAACTTCAAAATTATGGACTTCAAAATCTACAATCTGTTACCGTAGAAGTTTTACTAGATGGAGTCTTTCAATACAATTATGACTGGTCTGGAAATTTGATACATGATGCGGTTACCGAAGTAGCACTTCCTAGTATAAATATAGATGACACACCACATGTTTTGTGCATTTTATTGAGCAATCCCAATGGACAAACAGATGCTTATACCACCAATGATGTAAAATTACAGGATGTCTTATTGGTCAATCCAATTGCTTTGACGACCAATGCAGCTTGTGAAGTCGTAACGTATGAACATACAGGAGAAGATTTTTCAGGTGTTTATCCACCTCCTTGTGACAATTATCAAGGTGGTGATATGTGGTTTTCGACACAAGTTCCTGCATCGGGTCATGTAATCGTAGAAGGTTTTCCAAT
The DNA here is from genome assembly GCA_020630635.1 of Chitinophagales bacterium. Classification (GTDB taxonomy): domain Bacteria; phylum Bacteroidota; class Bacteroidia; order Chitinophagales; family UBA2359; genus JAHDBB01. The sequence continues at coordinate 4,148 of JAHDBB010000400.1, read as the reverse complement.
AGATGTAATCAATGGAGCGATGGCTGTTTATTCGGGTTCTTGTGATGAGTTGGAATACATCGAATGCAATAGCAATGATGGACCAGACTATATGCCTAAAGTGGAGGCTTATGGTCTCACACCCAATTCTACGATTTACATTAGATTTTGGGAAAAAAGCAATAATGTCTTTGGGGACTTTGGAATCTGTGCGTATGACGGAACAGGTCAAGTAACAGACTATGAAATTACGGATGTTAGAATGTCAACCGATACGGTATCCTCTTATTCGGGTATTTGGTTTGAATACGTGCTTTCTAATAATGGAAGTGTGCCTTCCCAAACCTTTGATGTAGGATGGTTTTTATCAGAAGACGAGGTTTGGGATGACGAAGACTTATATTTAGACTATGAAACTTTTTCCAATGTCGAAGTAGGAGAGTCCATAGAAGATGGCGAGTTGTTGTACATGCCCAACTATGTGTGGGAAGGCGATTGGTATCTTTTAGTAGTAGCCGATTTCTTTAAAAAGGATCAAGAATTGAGCGAGACCAATAATGTTGTGGCAACTCCTTTATTTATAACAGATGTTCCACATCAAGCCGATGTCGTTACTGTCCAAGAAGGAGTCTTTCCTGCCATTATACCAGAAGGGGGAGAGTTTATTGTGGGTTCTGTTTATACCAATGAAGGCAATGGATTGGCTGGAAGCTCTTTCTTACGTTATTACATCTCACAAGATACGATATGGGAAAAATCTGAAGACATCTATGTAGGTTATACTTGGAATAAAATCGGCTTATATCCCGATCAAGCAGAGTTTTATGCAAAGACTTTCAACCTTCCTGCATTGGTGACACAAGGTGACTGGTACATGCTATTTGTTTCTGATTATTATGGTGATGTATTTGAATTAGAAGAAAAAAATAATGTGGGTCATTTTCCTTTTACGGTTGATAATACTTTCCCCATTACACAATTAACTTTTCGGGTTTATTTGGAAGGCTTGTATCGTGAAGACCTCAATAAGATGGCGACAAGTTATAGAGAAAAAGACCTTTTTCCCGAATCCCAACCTTTCCGAAACCCACCCTTTAATTACGATGGTGTAGAGTTTGTCGAAGAGGCTAATTTAGGTCCCAATGTTATTGACTGGGTTTTGGTGGAGGCGAGGACTGGAACACCCAATACCAATGGAGATAAAGGCACAACCATTGTCGAAAGACGGGCAGGTTTATTATTAGAAAATGGTTATATCACCGATTTAGATGGTGCTTCTCCACTTACTTTTTATACTTTGACCAATGGGGGTGAATACTATTTTGCGGTACGACATTGCAGCCATTTAGATGTGATGACCAAAGAACCCATTACAGCAGACAATAGTGTCACTTACAAATTTACAACAAGTATCAATCAAGCATTAGGTACTGACCAACAAAAGATGCTTTCCAATGGCAAAGCGGCAGCCATTAGCGGTGATTATGATCACAATGGAGTCATTACTCAAACCGATTTCAATATTTGGAATGTCAAGAAAGGAGATATTATTGAGAAGTATTCTCCATCCGATGGAGATGCCAATGGCGTAATTAATAATCTCGATTATAATTTATGGAAGGTCAATAAAGGAAAGATTGGAACCCATGAGCTTTCGGAGAGTTACTAAAAAATGACTTTCTCTTAATGTGGTGATTCTTTAGGAGCGAATGTATGTTGCTTCGTTGTCCTAGAAAGTCCTGCTATCCGTTCTTATGCTAAAAGCCTGGCTTATCCTTGCCTAACTGCGTTTAGCATACCACTTCTATCAGGGCTAGCTCGTTGCGGTCTCAACCCATAGAAGCTGAATAACTTTCAAAACCTCTCAACAAAAAATAAAAAATGTTTTTCTTCAACTTTAACTATACATTAGAATTTTAAGATTTAGTAAAGTATCAGAAATAAAGTATTCCAAAATTTAACTAAAAGATTTTTTGATTTTTGAAGAAAAAAGCACAGCCATAGCAGTGCTACGGCAAGCATTTTTAATGAAAAAAATCGGAAAATATTGATGTTAAATGGAGTAATTTATTGTTGCTACTTTACTTTAGGGAAAGAAAGGAATACAATTAAAAGAAGTTTTTACTTTGTACAACGATATTATTTACTCTATTGAGTAGAAAGGCATCATCATTGAGGAATGATTATGTTTTTCATTGGATAGTTTGAAAAATCTTTTTGTTAAAAGGTGTAAGTTTCTTTTATGATTATTCTGAAAAGCGATTGGTATATTTGTCTGATAGACAAAATTTGATTTTAAGAAATGTTTGTTTGACCAGTTGCTTTATTCTTTCCCTTTTTTTATGAAAAATATAACAAGAACCATCAACATTCTGTCCAAAACCCAATAGCCCCGATAGTAGTGGTATGAATGCAATGCGTTGGCTTCCAAAAACGTTGGCTGCATTCATAGGAACGGATAGCGGGACTTTCCTGCACGACGAAGCACCCAACCTTTCGCTCCTAAAAAAAGAAAAAATGCTTTACTTCATTCTTTAGGATGAAGTCGGTAAGTAAATTTTTAGGATGAAGTCAGAAGCGAAGAGTCTATCATTTACCATCACCCAATATCAGCGGCAAACCTTCTTCGCCCGATCCCACAATAATGACCTTTGAATTGGGAGACTTAGCCAATTCCAAAGTTGCCTCAATCCCTTTTAGTTTAAGATACTTATCACTGATTCCCTGATTGATAATTTCTTGAAACTCCCGAATGGCGTTCGCTTCAATCCGCTTTCGATCCGCTTCCGCCTGCGCTTCAATCAAAATCCTTTCTGCCTCCTGCTTCTCCCGCAACACCTTTTCCTCCTGCACCAACTTCGCCTGAATCGCATCCGTATACGTCTTGGGTAGTTCAATATTTCGGATATCGACTCTTACCAAATCCAAATATCTTTCTTGCAAAATGGGCGCAATTTGCTCCTCAATTTGTTGTCTTACTGCATCTTTTTTAGTAGAATAAACCTCTTCAGGAGAGAACTTACTGGCGACCTCTCGTACCGCAGAACGCACCGCATTTTTGACCACAATATCCGCATAGTTTTCGCCCAACTCATCGTGCAAGTTTCCGATTTCAGAAGGGATGGGTTTGAAACGGACTGCTACATCCATCTTGATGTCGAGACCTTCTCCCAAGATAACGTCTAGTGTTTCCTCTTGGATTTTCTCACGCACATCATAAATAATCATCTTATTCCAAGGCAAGACAAATTGAAGCCCTTGTTCATAGACCATTTCCTTATCAAGTCCATTTCCAAACTTTTTAAAGAGAACTCCCCGTTCTCCAGGATTGATCGTGATAAAAGTACTATTGCTCAAGACCACAAAGGCGACTAAAATAAGGATTCCTAATATGATATATCGAATGGCTTTTGGTTGCATAGTTAGTGATTTTGACTGTAAATTTAAGGAAAATTCATTATTTATCTAATACAACCATATTAAAGTCAATAAGTTCCGATGATTTAGTTTCTAACTATTTCTTAACGTCTCCGTTTCTTTTTCTTCTTCTTTTTATTATTTTGCATATTTCTATCCCACCAAGCCTGCGTACGATGCTTTGCTTTTCCCAATACATCATCTGGTTCTTGCTTACGAGACTTCGCCCTTGCTTTTTGTCGCTTTTTCTTCTTTACATCTCTGATACTCACCAGCACATAACGGATCGACACCCCCGTTTGCCACTGCATCGCCTTAGTATGATTGACGTGAAAATCAGGCTTCACATCTGCCGAAATCACCAAAGGCAAAGCAGGAAATTTAAATTCTGCTCCCACAACCCCCGACAAGCCCCAAAAACCTGTACTGTCCGTTTCTAATCGCTGTCTCCCAAAATGTGGACCAGCTCCAAAATAAAGATTGAGACCTTGTGTCACCAACGGCTTGTGGTATTCATACAAACCTGTAAACATGGTCTGATCGCTTCCAAAGCTAAGGATGCCTTCGACGGTATGTTTTGGAAAAAGTCGTTGTTGATAGGTGATGCCTGCGCCCCCTTTGCCTCCACGCAGTCCGACGGCTGAAATGTATCGTTGGGCTTCCAAGCAGTAAGTCCCCACCAATAAGCCAATGAGTAAAAAGATTTTTCGCATATTTTTGAAACGATTGGTAATGTATCAAATTGTTTGACC
>JAHDBB010000399.1 GCA_020630635.1 Chitinophagales bacterium | reverse complement strand
CAACTTTCAAACAAAATGGTCGGTTTACACACAAATAGTACACAAGGCTTGTGAAAATTTTTTGTGTGAAATCAAAAGGAAATGCGAAAAATGTAGTAGTCCGACGGATCATAATAGAACTAAGGCGAGTATTTGCAACTAGTCCGAAATATCAGACAAAAATCCGAAAATATTGATGTCACATGAGATAACTTAACGTGAATTTTGGATTAGGAAAATAATAAGTAATTGATTATCAGTGTTTTTGTTTTTCTAAAATCAAGTAAGAACCGAAAAAGAAGCGTTGGCGATGCTCAATTACTGGTAGCGGGGCGATGGCTATGCGGGTGGAACGTATGATTGAGCAAGATTTTTGCTTCATTTTTATCGACTGAAAAATGAAGGCCCGTCTGGCGAAGACAAGGAAACGAACAGTCAAAACACACAGAAAATGGTTTACAAAATACCTCTCAAAAACACCATTTTAATCCCAAATTCACGTTAACTTATTTTTGTTGCTTAGGCACTTGAAAGAAATCCTAAAATCCTATTCCTTTTTTATTAGGAGAGAACGGTTATTACTCTTTCATCGTCACGGGTCTCCCCGCTATCCGTTCTCATTGCTGTTGCCTCACCACAACCCACGCCAACACACAACACAGCAATACCACTACTATCGGGTCTAGATGGTTAAGTTAAGGTACTTCTTATTATCCTAATTTTCCTTAACAACTAAATCCTGTATGACCTTTTCTATCAAGTTACTAATTTCCTGCCCCTTATCAAATGCCATAAAATGCGCTCCACCCTTAATCAAATAAAAAGGCTCTTTCAAGTATTTCGGTGGAAAGATCGCATCATATTCCCCTTGAATATGGACGATATTAGCAGGAGGTTCAGGTCGATCCCATTGCACAACCTGTTCCATCCCCCAAGTCAAAAAATCATCATTGGTATCCAACAACATCGTCTTAAATAACTGAAAACTTTGGTCATCATGCATCCCAAAATATTTAGAAGCAATCCCTGCCATTTGTTTAACAATATCAGCCGAAATCCAACGATAAACAGGAAGTTTTTTAAAGATACGAAGGTCCAAAGGTTTCTCTTGTGCCGATTTGATACTGGAGATGATAAAAAGCTGCTCCACTTCCAACATTTCAGCCAATTCAATCGCCAAAAGTCCCCCCAAAGAAACCCCCAAAAACAAAGGCTTTGCATGACCAATTTGCACCTTTAGACGCTGACAATAGGCTTGTATAGTTTCATCCTTTTCAGGCGGAACATACTGAATGACATGCTTTTCCACCCCTTCGATATGACTATTATCAAAAAGCCGAGCATCCGCCCCCAAACCAGGAAAAAGATAAATATGTTTCATAACAATGATTTTTACATTAAAAGACAGACCAAAATCAAACACTCCTTTATCCCAAAAAGCACGAAAAGAACCAAAACCGTCCCCTCGTCCCCCAAGCAAGTAATGAACAGTAATCGTCCCCTTGTCCCCAAATACAGGAAATGAACCGCACTATGGACTATTGGGCTACCCGTCTAAAGTTGCCACGTTACTCTCATTATAAAAAAGAAAGGGTAAGTCGTTTCAATCGGATTGCTATGCAGATAGTGAGCCAGCAATCCGACTGATTTATATTAATAGACTCCTTTCTCTTTATCAATCGGATTGCCTCTTCTGTTCTAGGTTAGCAATCCGATTGAAGCGACATCTTCTTTTCTTTTGTGAAAGGGGCATTGTGGCAAGCTTAGACGGGTAGCCAACTATTGACCGACTATGGACTCCATATTATCCAACAACAGAAATACTTCCCCAAGTTCCCTCAACATCAAACCCAATCCGATCCCCTTTCAAATACAAGGGACTATCAATATTATTGGTATAAAGCCCACCCGTTCCCAAACCTTGCGGCATATCCGTATCCAAAGTCGCTGTCCATTGAGCGATAGCATTTAAGCCCACATTCGATTCCAAAGCAGACGTATTCCACCAGCCAATACTGCGTTCCTCCGCCAGTTTTAACCATTCACTCGTTCCTTTGATTCCGCCTATAAAACTGGGCTTAAAAATCACATATTGTGGCAAAACAGTATCTAGCAGTTTTTCCTTTTGATCCTTATCAAAAATACCAATCAACTCTTCGTCTAAAGCGATGGGAACAGGCGTATTTTTACAAAGGTCTGCCATCTCTTTCCAATTGCCTTGTCTAATGGGTTGCTCAATAGAATGAATATCTAAAGCCGCCAGTTGCTCCAAAATATAGATGACATCACAGTAGGAAAAAGCCCCATTCGCATCAACCCTTAGTTCTATTTGGTTTTTATCGTATCGCTGTCGAATAGATTTGAGTAAATCAAACTCCTTTTTGAAATCAATGGCTCCTATTTTCATTTTTATACAGCGAAAACCCTCTTTAAGTTTCTTTTCGATTTGTTCAAACATAAAACCCATCTCACCCATCCAAATTAGCCCATTGATGGGAATCGTTTGCGTGCCTTTGGTAAAATCAGATGGAAAGAGTATTTTTGAGCCTTGATTTTGGAGGTCCAAAAGTGCCATTTCTAAGCCAAAATGAATAGAAGGAAACGCTCGTAAGCCCGATTCCAACCAATATTCATATTCGTTGATTTTGGAGCAAACTTCTTGCAGTTTTTCTTGATAATCAGGTCTATCGTCTATACTTAGCCCTCGCAATAAGCCACATTCACCGACTCCTATGATTGCTGGGTCATTTTGTTGGTGGAGAAAGATAAAATAGCTTGATTTTTTGCGTAAAACCCCACGAGAAGTCCCACTGGCTTGCTTAAATTGGAGGGTATATTTGGAGAAAGAAGCAGATAAGTTTTTTAGCATGTTTGGATGATTTTACCCCAAAAATAAGCCTTTTTTTCATAAGGTTGTGTCCAAACCTAAAACGATTCAGTTACTATAGGGACTAACCTCAACGAGCTAGCCCTGATAGAAGTGGTATCACTAATAGGTGTTGGCAAAAGGGTTCGGGAGGCTTAGTGATAAGAACGGATAGCAGGACTTTCTGTAACGACGAAGCCACAAACTTTCGCTCCAAAAGAATTTACTACCTGAACCGCATTTATAATTAATCATTCATAATTCACCATTATCAAGGCTTTTCGCTCTTAAAAATAAAAAATCTCTTTATAGTTGATAGCTCACTAGATTTGTTTAATTTCAGCCAATGAAAAATGATACGCCTCCGTCGCCCAATTATAGCCTTACCCAAAAAATACTGGCTTTTAGCGTCCATATATTTACCTCAACAGGCTTAATAGCCGCCATATTAGCCATTATCGCCATATCAGATTACAATGCATTGGGGGATGAAATGCTGCTGCGAAAGTCCATGTTTTGGCTGTTTGTTGCCTTTATCATAGATTCCATAGATGGGACCTTTGCAAGAGCCTTTAAAACCCCCGAAATATTGCCCAATTGGGATGGAAAATCCATTGATTATGTAGTTGATTTTGCGACCTATGCCATTATTCCCGCCTTTTTTATTTACGAAAGCGGCATTTTGCCCGAAGAAGTGCGCTGGTATGGAATCATCTCCGTTTTGTTGGTTTCCGCCCTTTATTATGGTAAAAATGGGATGGTATCGCCCGATATGTATTTTATAGGCTTCCCTGTGATGTGGAATATGGTCGCTTTTATGATGTATTTTGTGACCGATTTAGACCCTTGGCTCAATTTTTTCTTTATTTTATTCTTTAGCGTATTGCATTTTGTACCGATAAAATACCCTTATCCCAGTCAAATGAAAAGCTTTCAGAAACTTAATATTGTGGCTTCGGTGCTATTTTTTATCGTAAATGTTACAATTTTATATCTATTTCCAAAAAAAATCCCTGCACTAAATATTGTATCTTTTGGGATTGTCCTGTATTTTGGGGCGATGAGTTTGTATGCGACCTATTTTTATAAAGGTGGAAAGACCGATCAGTTGGAAACTTAGAGATCAGGAAATGTGTTTGTTTTATATATCAACTAAATAAAAAATCCAAAATCCTCCAATGAGCGACCATTCAAAAAGCATCATTCAACGATACATCGCCAAAATTTTAGACATTCAAGAAAAACAAAAAGATAACTTCTTGACTGAACAAGACCTCCGACTCATTTCCGAAGACCTCAACCTAACATCCGAAGATTTAGCGTTGATCGAACAAGAGTTTGAAGGACATCTCAATCGAGGAAAAGGATTCATACGCTATGAAAATTGGAGCGATGCTATTGATGAACTAGAGCAAGGTCGAAGCCTCAAACCCTACCACGCCTATACAACGGCTTTGCTTGCTTCTGCGTATCAACAACTATACTACGAAAAAAAACAAAAAAATAACAAACAAAAAGCACTTGAATATGCTCGTCAAACCCTTCAAGTAGATTCAAAAAATGACACAGCATTTCGTATTATTAGCGAATTAGAAAAAGGTGTTTCTAAACCGAAACAATCCAATACAGGAAGAACAGTCGCAATTGCAGTAGGCATTTTAGCTATTATGTTCTTGATACTTGGATTCAAATCACTGATAATGATAGTCGTGGTCGTGTTTGTGTTTTTAGCCATTCTATTAGTAATTGGCGTATTCTAGAACGAAAAACTATAAAATGATTGTTAGACAAGAACAACCCGAAGACAAAGAAGGTATTTTTGAACTCAATGCACTCGCATTTGGGCAAGAAGACGAAGGACAAATCGTTGATAAGATTAGAACAGGAGAAAACTATATCCCTGAGCTATCTTTAGTACTGGCTCATGAGGATAAGATCATGGGACATATTCTTTTTTCAAAAGCCAAAATCAAAGGCGAGCAAGAACATGAAACACTTGTATTAGCTCCTATGGCGATTACGCCTACTTTCCAAAAGAGAGGAATGGGGAGTTTATTGTTACGAGAAGGTTTGCGAACTGCCGAAAAAATGGGTTTTGAATCAATCTTTGTTTTGGGGCATCCAGAATACTACCCCAAATTTGGCTTTAAGAAAGCTTCCGATTGGAATATAAAGTGTCCTTTTGAAGCTCCTGATAATGCGTTTATGGCTATCGAATTAGTCGAAGGCGCACTCAGTAACAAGGAAGGTGTCGTCGAGTACGATGAGGCTTTCCAAGAAACGAGTTAGATTATTCAACAAATAAAAAACAGTATGTTAAAACATTCATTCATCGCAATTTTAATCTGTCTGACCTCCTTTAATCTTATTGCTCAAAATGCAAGAGAATCCAATGCCACTAAAAAAGATACAACCAAAGTCATCTTAGAGGGTGAACAAAAGTTGTATTACAAAAGTGGTGCATTGCGTTTAGAGGGAGCATATAACAAGGGAAAAAAAGATGGTCACTTTGTTTCTTATTATGAGAATGGCAAAAAGATGGGGGAGGGGAATTTCAAGGACGATAAGAAAAATGGAGAATACACACTTTACGACAAAAAAGGGGAAGTCAAGTTTAAAGGCGAATATGTCAATGATATTCGGGAGGGCAAAGGGAGGATGATGATTGAGGAGGGCGATTGGTACGAAGGCGATTTCAAAGACAATCAGTTTGAAGGCAAAGGCGTTTATCACTTTGCAGATGGACGAAAATACGAAGGCGACTTCCATCTCAATCGTTTTGAAGGACAAGGCAAGTTTTATCGTGCCAATGGCGAACTCAAATATGAAGGAGCGTATAAAAATGATTTATACGAAGGTCAAGGCGTTTATTATTTTCCCAATGACGATGTTTACGAAGGTGATTTTGTGGCAAGCAAACGACATGGCAAAGGCAAGTTGATTTTTTCTGACGGGTCTATTTATGAAGGCGATTTCACACAAGGCGCAAGAGACGGACAAGGTACATTCACCTATAAAAGTGGCAAGCAATACATCGGTGATTGGTCGAACAATAAGCAACATGGAGAAGGTAAAATGCTGGATCCCGAAGGCAAGGTTTTAAAAGAAGGAACTTGGGAATACGGTACTTTCAAAAAGTAAATTTAGAGAGTCCATAGTTAGTTGGTCGATAGTCGATAGTTGTGGTTTAGTTTTTGGAGCGAAAGTTTTGTTGCTTCGTCGTGCAGGAAAGTCCCGCTATCCGTTCCTACCACCCTTGTAGAGCAAATTCCTGAATTTGCTCTACAAGGGTGATACCACTCCTATCGGGGCTATTGGGTT
>JAHDBB010000398.1 GCA_020630635.1 Chitinophagales bacterium | reverse complement strand
AGTCGATAGTCGATAGTCGATAGTCGATAGTCGATAGTCGATAGTCGCAAACGAAGAATCAGCTACTTGGGTTACAGACAAGGGAGCGTTTGTTTTTAGCTCAAAGACAAATTGTTTTTTTTAGAAAAAAAGTGTGTCCCTTTACGTCACACTTTTGCGTCCCTTTGTCCTAAGTTGTGTCCTCAACCAACTAGACCCGATAGTAACGGCTATGGCGAAAGTGAAGGGCTAGGAGGTTTTGCGAAGCTTCGCCATAATAGTGGATAGCGGGGAGACCCATAACGACGAAGCAACTTCCGTTCTCTCCTAAAAAATTACATAATATAAGAAAATTGATATATCTTCGTTGTATTGAAACAATTTAATCAGAAAATTACAACTATCTCAACTTCATTTGACCGAATTGGTTGAATGATTTTTTTTTATGAAGACTTCCTTTTTTCAGAAAATCATGTTGCTGCTCAATGTAGTGGCGGCCCTTTGTCTATTTGGAGCGTATGATGCTCCTTCTACCAATCCCATTGATAATTGGTGGGTTTCTGTATTGGGTCTTGGTTATCCTTACCTTTTGTTGGTCAATATCCTTTTTATTGTTTATTGGTTGTTGTTTAGACGCTTGTATTGGCTTCTTTCACTATTGATTATTATTTGGGGCTGGTCACATCTTCAAACGGTCTTTGCGCTCAATATTAAGGCTCCTACTAAAGAAGAAACGAAAGTGCAGTTTAAAATTATGAGTTATAATGTCAAAAATTTTGATCTGTATAATTGGACTGAAAATGAGGAGGCAAGGGACAATATGATGCGGTTGATCAAAAAAGAAAACCCTGATATTGTTACTTTCCAAGAGTTTTATACACAAGATGAAGGTGATTTTCACAATATTAAACGGCTGGTCAATGAGCTGAATTTCAAACATTTCCATTTTGAAAAAACCCTTACTTTAGACGGTAACAAACACTGGGGATTGGCCACTTTTTCTAAGTTTCCATTGAGTAATAAACAAGCGATCCCTTTGGAAAAAGGCAAAGTGGGCAATTTGATTACTTATTGTGATGTGGAAATGCCCGATACTCGAAAACTGCGTGTCTTTAATGTGCATTTGCAATCTATTGGCTTTGGAAAAAAAGATTACAAAATTTTTAAGGACATCAAAGAACAGCAAAAAACGCCTGATTTGGCGGCTTCTAAGTCTATTTTGAAAAAATTGAGAGATGCTTATATAAAACGGAGCGAACAAGCCCAGATTTTGAGTAAAAGCATTTATGAGTCTAAACGACCTGTGATTGTATGTGGAGATTTTAATGACACTCCCTTGTCTTATTCATATCAAACCATTCGTAAAAACCTAAAAGATGCCTTTTTGGAAAAGGGTTTTGGGGGTGGTGGTACTTATTCGGGCCCTCTTCCTTCTTTTAGAATAGACTATATTTTACTAGATCCGACCCTAATTGTTAATGATTTTGAAGTCATTCAACAATCTTATTCAGACCATTACCCTATTTTGAGTGTTATTGGGTATTAGTCTCTGAAAAATAGGCTGGAACGTCGGGAAGTGTTAAATAAAAACATGTTCCCTCATTCACTTTGGATTCTGCCCAAATGGTCCCTCTATAAAGCTCTACTATCTTTTTGCAAGTTGCCAAACCAATACCGCTTCCTTCATACTTTTCTTGATTGTGTAACCTTGTAAAAGGACGGAAAATGCGTTCTAGCTTATCCTCTTCCATTCCTATACCATTGTCTTCAACCTTATATATAGTTTGAAAGTCAACAGTCTGAATCTCTACAGAAATAATAGGTTGTATGCCTTCTTGACTAAATTTGAGTGCATTGCTGATTAAGTTTTGGAAAAGCTGGTGAATCAATGCTTGGTGTCCTTCTAAAAGCGGCAATTCACCTTTCATCTTAAGAATGGCATTTTCCCTTTCTATTTGGTTGTGCAGATTCAGTTTTACGTCCTTCAAGATTTGTTCTAAAGCAATCGGTTCTGCTTCGGGAAGATTTTGTCCTAACTTACTATATTGCAATAAATCCTTGACCATTCTAATCAATCGATCACTAGAATACTGAATATAATCTAGAAACTCATTGCGGTCTTTGTCACTCAAGTGGTCTCCATGATTTCTAATCAATTTGACAAAAGAACTGATACTCTGTAAAGGCTCTCGTAAATCATGGGAAGTTGTATGAGCAAAATTTTCAAGTTTGGCAGTTATTTCTTTTTGTTGGGTCAGTAGCTGCTTTTGAAATACAATTTCTTGTTCTTTTTGTTGTGTATGAAATTCTTCCTGTAATCGAAATACTAAGTCATTTTTTTCTATATTGTATATTTCTTTTTCGATCTCTTGACATTTTTTGGCATAACTATATGCTTGCTCAAATTCTTTTTGGTGGTTATAATATTTCTCCAACAGTCTATAAATACACAATTTTTCTTGTGTACAATCTATAATATTGGCAATGACTTCTGTTTCTTTGAGCAATAGTAATAGTTGTCCATCAAACTCATTGAGTAAGTCGGTGTGATTCCAATAATATGCTTGATTGTCAATGACTCTGTATAAAATCTGTCCAATGGTATGATAAGCTAAAAACAATTGGCTATCGGATTCATTGTCTTTGGCATATTGATATAAATAGAGTGCATGGTCAAAAGCTTCCTTGAATTGTTTACAACCTATTTTGGCTCTTGCTTGGTAAAGATGTGCTTGAAATTTGGGAAGTAATTGTTCTTGTTTTTGACTCAATAGCAAAAACTTTTCAGCATATTCTGGCAGTTTAGTTCTATTTTGAGTTTTAAAGTAGTACTCACAATAAGCATTGTATAAATAAATAGTGAGATCACGCTCACACTCATCTGTAAACTTTTCAAACTTTTGTAGCTCGTCAAGTGCTAAATCATACCTCTTTTGTACAATTAAACAATGTATAATATTGTACGAAATGACTGCTGTTAATAAATCTTTCTTATATGCTTTGGTTATTTTCAAAGACTTGTAGTAAGTATCAGCAGCCCGATGATATTGTCCTAATTCAAAATAAGAACTAGCGATGTTACAAAGAGGAGCAGCCAATTTTTCAGGACAATCCAGTTGAGAAAGTATCTTGATCGCTTCTTCTCCTGTATCAATTGTTTTTTGATATTGTCCTCGACAAAAATAGCCTACACTTAAAGAGTCCATTGCATGTCCTTCTATAACAATATAACCATTTGCTTTAGCATTTTTTAAGGTTTCTAACAAAATTTTTTCAGAAGTTATGTAGTTACCTAACAAATGATGAACCGTTCCTAGTCGTAACATCAAGTGACAAAATGATTCTAAATGTAATAGCTTATACTTCCTTCCAGCACTAACCAAAGTGCTTGCGTCTTGTATAAATTTGTGTTTAGCACTTTGCTCATTTTTTTCCAAAAATGCTTCGGCTTTTTGGCATAAGTCACTGATTATCTTACTATTATTCATTGGAGGAGAACAGTTACTTTCTAAATTATGTAATTCCAAGGGTAAATAGTTTAGTTGTTTGTTTAATTCTTATTTATAAATATAATCAAAAAAAATCAAAAAAAATCAAACTTACCTTTTTATGAAAAACACAATTTCAAAAAAATATAAATTCCAATTTTTAAAAAAATATTCAAAATTTCACACAAAAAAAATAAAAATTCAGTAAGAGCAAAAAATCATATTACTTTATATTCCTATGCTTTAAAATTATAATCTCTTCGTCATTTAGATAACGCCATTTAGCACGAGGTAGGTCTTTTTTAGTCAGGTTGGCATATACCACCCGATCTAGTTTTTCGACTTTGTATCCGAGTGTCTCAAAGATGCGACGTACTATTCGATTCCATCCAATATGCAGTTGTACTCCCACACAATTTTTGGCTCTTCCCATAACATAAGAAGCAGCATCTACTTGTGCAATTCCTTCCTCTAATTCTACTCCTTCTTGGATTCGTTGTAAGTCTCGTTTAGAAAGATTTTTATCTAATTCGACATGATAAAGTTTACGCACTTCATATTTGGGGTGAGACAGTTTTTGAGCCAGATCTCCATCATTGGTCAATAATAACAAACCTGTTGTATTGCGATCTAGCCGTCCGACTGGATACATTCTTTCGGCATTAACATTTCTGATATAATCTGTAACCGTTTTGCGACCTTGTGGATCTTGAGTAGTAGAAATTACATTTTTGGGTTTATTAAATAAGATATAAACCTTTTTAATAATTGGTTTAATTACCTTTCCATTGAAACGTACTTCATCTTTGGGCTTCACTTTAAACCCCATTTCATACACCGTTGTTCCATTGACCGTCACCTTTCCATTTTTAATATGCTCATCTGCTTTTCTTCTAGCACAAATACCTGCATGGGCGATGTATTTATTGAGGCGCATTTCCTCAAAATCCTCCTCGTGCTTCAATGAACTACTCGGTAGTTTCGTCGAAGGTTTCTTCGACCTTCTCGTCTTCATTTGATTCTTCTGAAACTTCTTCTTGCTGACTCTGTCCGTTGGTTTCTTCGACGATTTGGGCTTCTTGTCCTTCATAATTTTCTAAATTGTCTTCATTTTCTAAAACAGGTTCTGTTGCACTTTCTTCCTCCCAGACGGTTTCCTTACCATTTGTAATAGGCTCTGCTTCCTCTAAAATCACTTCCCCTTCTTCTTCCCAAATTGAATCGCCTTCATCTTCTAAAGCCTCTTCTTCATTCTCTAAAATAGATTCGGCTTCTTCTTCTAAAACCTCTTCTTCATCCTCTAAGACGGGTTCAACTGCTTCCTCTAAAACCTCTTCTTCATTTTCTAAAACGGGTTCTATCTCATCTTCTAAAATATCTTCCTCATTATCTAAAACGGGTTCTATCTCATCTTCTAAAATATCTTCCTCATTCTCTAAAACAGGTTCTATCTCATCTTCTAAAATAGGTTCGACTTCTTCTTCTAAGATTGTTTGACCTTCCACATTTTCAACAGTTGACTCTTCCACATTTTCAACAGTTGACTCTTCCACATTTTCAACAGTTGACTCTTCTCCATTCTCTACAATAGGAATGTCTTCTGTTGCAACCATTTCTCCATTTTCATTAGCAGAGTTCTCCTCTTTTTCTTGCAAATCCAATGTTCCTTGTTCTTCGACTTCTTCTTCTGTCGTATTATCACCTATCTGATTATGTTGTGGAATGACTTCTTTCAATTTGGGTAAATCTTTGATAGACTTAAGACCAAAATGATCCATAAATTGTGGGCTGGTTCCATACAATAAGGGTTTACCGATCTTGTCACTTCTACCAACAATGGCAATTAATTCCTTTTCCAGTAGTTTTTGGACTCCATAATCGCTATTGACTCCCCGAATTTCTTCTATTTGTGCTTTGGTCACAGGTTGTTTGTAGGCAATAATCGCCAATGTTTCCATAGCAGCTTTGGAAAGTCGCTTTTTAGCCTTAATATTTAAGTGGCTGGAGATGGTACGATGGTAAGCATCCTTTGATAAAAACTGAAATCCTTTGGTGATTTCCACCAAATGAAAAGCATACTCTTCAGATTCATACTTTTCTTGCAGATATTCTAAGCCTTGTTGGATGTTTGCTTTTTTAAGATCAGGTGAGACCGCATTTTTAAGACTTTGCAACAAATCTTTAATGGCAATTGCTTGATTAGAAACAAATAAAACAGCTTCCAAATGAAGTGCAATTGTCTTTACATCTAATTCTGTTGTTTCTTCCATTTTCTCTGACATGATAAATCTTTATTTTTTCCATTTTTTTTATGAAGTACAAAGATAACTGATTGCTAGGAAAATGAGGAAGTTTTTTTCTTTTTGGAGCGAACTGTATGGTGCTTCGTCGTAATAGGAAGTCCCGCTATCCGTTCTTATTGCTGCTGCCTCACCGCAATCCACCCCAACACACAACGCAGCAATACCACTCCTATCGGGGCTATTTGGTTATGGACAGGACCATTTTAATGTGTTTTCTGCTGTCGTTACTTAGGCTACCTGTCTAAGCCTGTCAATTGCCTTTATTATACCTAAAGAAAAGACAAGTCATTTCAATCGGATTGCTATGCAAGTACGGGAAGACCCATCCGATTGATTTATATTAAGGGACTCCTTTCTCTTTATCAATCGGATTGCCTCTTCTTGACGTGGGTAGCAATCCGATTGAAGCGAGCCATTTTTTATTTTATT
>JAHDBB010000397.1 GCA_020630635.1 Chitinophagales bacterium | reverse complement strand
TATCTCAACCAAGCCGCAGCAATAAGAACGGATAGCGGGACTCTCCAGCACGACGAAGCTACATCCTTTCGCTCCTAGCCTAAAACAAGAATAGGATTTTTAGGATTAGTTTTCAAATTAATAGGATTTTTAGTTTAGAACCGAAAACGTCCCATCGTCCCAAAAAACAGGAACTGTAGAGAAACGTCCCTTTGTCACAAAAAAGTCCTATCTTAAAATAAAAATCATCGCTCATAATGTCTTATTTAGAAATCGAAATGCAGTTGGAAAACTCCGACTTTGCCGAAATATTTATCGCTGAATTGGGGCAGTTGTCCTTTGAATCTTTTGAAGAAACACACAATGGTCTCAAAGCCTACATTTTGAAAAAATATTTCGACCCAAAGGCAGTACAATCCATTTTAGAACGTTATAATTCGCAGACCTCCGTCCAAATGAATGTCAAAGAATTGGAAAATAAAAACTGGAATGAGGTCTGGGAAAGCAATTTTGAGCCGATTATGGTGGAAGACAAGGTTTTAGTTAAAGCACCTTTTCATCATATATCCCAATCCTACCCTTATACGCTGACTATTGAACCCAAAATGAGCTTTGGAACGGGACATCATGCGACGACTTTTTTGATGTTGCAACGGATGTTAGAATTGGATTTTAAGGACAAAAGTGTCTTAGATTATGGGTGTGGTACGGGTATTTTGGCGATTATGGCGAAAAAATTGGGGGCTGGACCGACTTTGGCAATAGATATAGAAGAATGGGCCTATAAAAATGCACTGGAAAACATTGTGTTAAATCAAACACCCGATATTGAGGTAACACAAGGCGATCATCAGACGTTTAACAGACAAAAATTTGACATTATTTTAGCCAATATCAACCGAAATGTGCTTTTGGATACGATGGAAACGATGAAAATGGCTCTCAAAAAGGATGGTATTTTGTTGATGAGTGGCTTATTGGTCGAGGATGAGGCAATTATTGTGGAAACAGCCCGTAACCACTCCCTTAAATTGGAGTCTAAGCATAGGAAAGAAAATTGGCTGGTGTTGCATTTTTTGATGATGAAGGGTGTTTGTGAGCTTCATCCTAAAGAATGAAGTAAATTATTTTTAGGAGCGAATGGTTGGGTGCATTGTCGTTATAGAAAGTCCTGCTATCCGTTCTTATCGCTGCCGCCTTATTTTAGGTAGCCATCGCATCAAGCAGCGATACCACTACTATCAGGGCTAGTTGGTTAAGGCTAGTACTTCTTAGTGACTGTAAAAAGTGGCGTAAAGGGACGATGTGACGTAAGGGGACGCTTACTTTTATACATAGAAACTTATTTTGTTTTAATAAGAAAAAATCGTCCCGTCGTCCCAACATATAAAAACTGAACAGCAAAACGTCCCGTCGTCCCAACAGATAAAAACTAAACCGCAACTTATAACTAAAAATATATACTTCTCCCATATTTCACGTTTACCAAGACATTGATAAAACAGCTTCAATACAACTACTCATTATAAATTTCCATAAACTATGGTTAAGCAATTACTATTGATTCCCTTCTTGAGTTTGCTGTTTTTATTCAGTTCTCCTGCTCCTGAATTTGCAACCGACAAGACAGAATTTTTAACTCAATTAGAAGCCTTTGTTACAAAGGTCAATAAGCCTTCCACTAAAGAAGCATTTACCGCTTTCAAATCCAATATATCCTCTGGTACTATTGATGATGCCCAAGTTGAACAATTGGCGATGCTCTTCAATAAAATGTTGGCAAAAAAAGTTCCTAGCCATCCTTCTTTTGAAGCAGTCATGGGAACGGTCAATCAGCTAATGTTATTGGATGAAAACAAAAGCCAAAAATATTTTAAAAATTGGTATGAGACGGCTGACCAATTGACTGAAATCATCCGCCCTCAAAAAACCACCAAATTTAAACAGTTCGTTACCTTTACCGAAGACTTTTTGAAGTCTGGTATTATGTATGAGTCCAATGTCAAAAATTGGTACATCGACAATGCCGAAGAATATGACTTTTTGATAGAGGATAAAAACGCCAAAATCAACATTAAATCTGGTAATATTTATGCGACTTCTAAAAAAGATAGTCTCTATATTTTGGAAACCAGTGGTACTTTTTCGCCTTCTCAATTTTTGTGGAAAGGCAATAAAGGAAAAGTAACTTGGACTAGAGGTCAAGATGCTAATTTTGAAAAAGCCTATGCCTTATTAAACACCTATGATATTGATGTGAAGAAAGGAGAATATCAGGCTGAAAATGTAGATTTATATCATGACGAACTCTTTAAAAATCCTTTGAAGGGGCGAATCACGGATAAGTTATCAGCTCCACAAGAGGGAATTTTTAGTTTTCCAAGATTTGAGTCTTACAAAGATGATTTTCGGATGAAAGACCTGATTCCCAATATTACCTTTCAAGGAGGATTTGGTTTATATGGCAATAAGATTGTGTTTTTAGACAATGACTCTACTTTCCAAAAGGCAAGGATGGAGATCAAAAATGACAAAGGTAGAACCTTGATGGCGGCCAATGGTCCTGTCATTGGAATCAAAAATCGTCAGACGGTCAATGCCATTAATACGGAGGTCATGTTGTACTTCAAAAATGACTCTATTTATCATCCCAATTTGAATGTAACCTATGATGCAACGACTCAAGACTTAAAAGCAGCTCGTAATGACAATGCCATTTCACAAATCGGCTTTATGAGTTCCTTTCATAAGTTAGAGTTTGAGTTAGATGTGATTAAATGGAATCTGGCTGATACTATTTTGAGAATTGACCAGACCACTTTGATGAAAGAAAAGCCTGCCTATTTCAATTCTTATAACTACTACAACCCTAGCTTATTTTTAAAGTATCGAAAAGCAATCAATAAAGATCCGATTGCCATATTAGGGAACTGGCGACAAAGTACCCGTTCTGATGAAATCTCTATCCATGATTTTGCCAAACAATTGCGTTCCAATTATACGGCAGAAGATGTGATTAGTATCGTTTATGATTTAGTCGATGATGGCTTTATCTATTATGAAATCAATCGAGAGATGATGATTATTCGTCCAAAGGCGAACCTTTATAACTTGGCAAGATCGAAACAAACTGACTATGATAATATCAACATCAAAACAGTTTCCACTAGAGAAAATTTATCCTTGAATCTCAATACTTCTGACCTTCAAGCCATTGGTGTCGAGTCGGTTGTATTAAGTGATAGTCAACGGGTTGTTATGTTTCCTTACGATAAAGTAGTCAATATTAATGAAAATAGAACCATTACTTCTGAAGGTGATTTAGTTGCTGGACGTATTGATTTTATTAAGGGAAACCAAAAGTTTAATTATAAAAAATATACGGTTGATATTGATACGACGGATAAAATGCTTTTTTATATTGGACAACAAGAACAGTTTCGTTCTCAGAATATTACCAAAGTCAAACCGATTAAAACGGCTTTGCGTGATGTAAGAGGTACTTTGTTTATCGATGCACCAGGTAATAAAGCAGGTTTGCAACGACACCCAGAATATCCCATCTTTGAGATGACCAGTTCTGCTTATATCTATTATGATAATCCAGACCTTTATGGTGGCGCTTATGCAAAAGATAAATTTTATTTTGAGATTCACCCTTTTACGATTGATTCTCTTTACAATATTCCCAAAGAAAAAATGAACTTTCCTGGTACGATGGTTTTTGCAGATATTTTTCCAAGAACTCAAGTCGTTGCCCAATTACAAGAAGATTATTCTTTGGGTACAACCTTTCAGCCTGAAGAGAATGTGTCATTGTACAAGGGATTGGGTAAATTTAATGGTAGTTTTGATTTAAGTAATAAAGGACTTCGGGGCAATGGTCGCATTGATTTCTTGACCTCTACTTTTAGTTCTGAAAATTTAGTATTTCTTCCTGATTCAACGATTTCAAGTGATATAGATACCATTACTGTAAGAAAAGATAAATTGGGCAATGCTAACTTTCCAGCCATAGAAAATGGTAATATTGAATTGGCTTGGTATCCACATAAAGATTCTATGGTTTTGAAGGGTGGAAAACGTCCATTTGATATGTTTGAAGGTCGTTCTTCTCTTAAAGGCAATTTGATTTTGACAAGCAAAGGTGCAGAAGGTCGAGGTGAGATGCTTTGGAATAACTCCAAATTGGTTTCCAATGATTTTACCTATGACCAACATAGCATTTATTCTGATTTGGTCAATTCAATGGAACTTAAAAATAGTCGAGATATTGTTTCTGTTGTTTCTTCGGATATTGTCACTAACCTCAATGTTTATGAGGAGATTGCCATATTTGAGCCTGCCGACACCAATATTGCTTTGGAATTTCCAAATCATCAGTATGTTACAGAAGCTGATTTATTTAACTGGGCCTATAAGGATAATAAAGTCACCTTTCAAAATAAGGAAGCCAATTACTTTTTGACTTCAACTCATCCCAAGCAAAAGGATCTTCGCTTTAAGACGAAAGGAGGTGTTTTAAATTTAGAAAATGATGTTTTAAAGGTTGAAAAAGTTCCCTTTATCAAAGTAGCAGATGTCACCATTATTCCTAACAACAACTTATTGAGTATTGAACCTGATGCAATTATCCAAACTTTGGAAAATGCTAAAATAATGGCAGATACGACACATGGTTGGCATATTTTTGAGGATGCTGTTGTAGATATTTATACCAGAACGGACTTTGCTGGAAGTGGTAATTATCAATTTAAAACGAGTTTGATTCCAGAACCTCAAAATATCTTTTTTAATAAAATAGAGACGGAACAACTTACGTTGGAAACGGCAGAACTCGAAAATAAAGAGGATAAAAAGGCTTTGAAAAAGGCAGAAAAAGAAGCACAAAAACAAGGAGAAGAATTGTATCATACCATTGCCAGTGGTGAAATATCTCCCGAACAACATTTTAAGATTACGCCCAATATTGAGTTTAAGGGAAAGGTAAATTTGGCTTCGGATAAAAAGTTTTTGACTTTTGATGGTTTCTCTAAGGTAACTTTTAACAATCCAAGAATCCAGCCTGAATGGTTTAGTTTCAACAGTGAAATCAATCCAGAGAATATTCAGATTGATATGAATAAGCCTTTGGATGCCAATAAACGAGACTTGTATTTTGGGATGATGTTTAGCTTTGAAGATTTAGCACCCTACCCTGTTTTCTTTAATCCTAAAAGAGCTAAAACAGACTTTCCTTTGTTGGAGGTAAAAGGATTATTGGATTACAATCCAAAGTTGAATCTTTATCGTATTGGTCCTAAAGAGAAGCTCTTTGAAAATCGTAAGAATGGTAATGTGATGGCTCTTAAAGATAATGATGAGCAGACAGTGGTCGGTGAAGGAAAAATCAATTTGGGACAAAATTTTGGATTGGTGACGGTAGATGCTGCGGGAAGAATGGAATATGATCTTATCAATAATACATTGGATTTGCAAGAAGTGGTCTTGGGGTTAGACTTTATGATTGATAAGAAAGTGCATGAAGCGATGGTCTCTGATCTCAAAAGTTTGTTGGCTGAAAATGACATCGTTAATTTCTTATCGCCTGGTTTTAGTCGTGGAATTTCGGAATTATTGCCTGAAGGAGAAGGTGAAAAAACGTTGTTGCATTTGGCTCAAAATGGTTTCTTTTCGGCTCCTAAAGGTTTTGAATATCCTTTTTTCTTGTGTAATATCAATATGAAGTGGGATGAAGATAATGTTTCTTTCCGTTCTATTGGTGATTTTTCTTTGGCATATATGAGTGAAACGTATATCAATCGTCAAATTAATGGCTATATTGAAGTTGCTCCTCGAAAAAATGGTGGGGATTATTTCCATATCTATTTGGTTAATGAAGATATTGCAACAGGACGAGAGGTTTGGTATTATTTCCATTATAAAAATGGGATTATGCAGATGCTTTCTTCTAATCCTACTTTTAATCAGTCGATAGATGCTATTAAACCAAATAAACGTAAAAAAGTCGCTAAAGGAAAAGGGGATGAAAAGGGGATTGATTATTCTTATCAATATATCTTGGCCAATATGAATCAGAAAAATAATTTTGTGTATCGTATGCAGGAGTCGGATAAGAAGATGAATCCGCCTTTGGAGGAAGAGGAATAGTTTTGATAGTTTTGATAGTTTTGATAGTCGATAGTCGATAGTCGATAGTCGATAGTCGATAGTCGATAGTCGAT
>JAHDBB010000396.1 GCA_020630635.1 Chitinophagales bacterium | reverse complement strand
CGTTCTTATCGCCTTCATAGAGCAAATTCGTGAATTTGCTCTACAAGGACGATACCACTACTATCGGGTCTATTTTATAAAGAAGCGAACCTTTAGTTGCTGAACCGTTTTAGAATTTTAAATTTTGAAATTAGAATTTAATTCATTCGGGTCTAGTTGGTTTTGGCAAGAACTGATAGTTCCAGTTTGATTATTCATTTAAATTATTGTTTGTGAAACGCTATCAAGTTCATCGTTATCAAGACAATAGAGAGCCGTCTATTTTCAAGGATGCCTCCATGTCTGTTCTAAATATGGCATTGTTGGGGATTACTTCCCTGTTTTTAGGACTGACAGCCGCCTATCTTTTTTCCACTCAAAATTGGACTTGGCAACAGTTTAGTTTTCCAAAATTGTTTTTGGTGAGTACCCTTGTGATTGTGGCGAGTAGTTGGACGATACACGAAGCAGTTAAGGCATTTTTACAAGATAAAGAACAACGTTTTAAACAATATATGGGTTTTACCATTGTTTTAGCCCTTGCATTTGTTGTGTCTCAAATATTGGGATGGGCGGAATTGCGGTCAGAGGGGATTTTTGTAGCAGGTAAACCTGATGGTTCTTACCTTTATTTGATTTCGGGTTTACATGCCTTGCACGTTGTCGGAGGATTTTTGCCCTTGCTTTATTATTATATGGTGAGTCGCCGTCAGTTAAAAGACCCTGTAAAGTCGCTACTTTTCTTCACCAATGAATCTTATAAAACTCGTTTTCGATTATTGGAACGCTATTGGCACTATGTCGATATCTTGTGGATTTATCTACTCTTCTTCTTTTTGTTTAATCATCTTTGAAAATAGGAGACAAGTGGCTGGTGACAAGTGACTATCGGTTCTTGTGTGATTTTTTTGCCATGAATACACGAATATGGTTCAGTTCTTGAAAGGTTAAGACTGTTACCAACTAGCCCCGATAGTAGTGGTATGCTAAATGCAGTATTGGCTAAATAGGTTTGCGAGAGCCTTTAGCATAAGAACGGATAGCGGGCCTTTCTATCACGACGAAGCTCTTGACCTTTCGCTCCTAAAAATAATCATTCCTTCCTTCTTTAGGATGAAGCCACAAAAAGAACTGCATTTATAATTAATCATTCACCATTCACCATTATCAAAATTTTCGCTTCTAAAAAAAGAAAAACCCACAAAACTCAAAGGAGCTTTGCGGGTTGGGAATAATATATGAAGAAACTAAAACTAAAATATATAAATTTAAACTTCGCTATTCTTCGTCAAATCTTCCACCATCAGCAGCACAATCATAAGTGACTTGGAAAGTACAAGTTACACTATCGGTACAGTTGTTGGCATCGGTGATGGTGTAAATTAAGGTGTACGTACCTGCATTCATGGTGCTAGGGTCTAATTCGTCATTGGTGACAAAAGGAGCTGCATCTCCTGACCAAGTACCCCCTGTTATTGTTGGATTGAGTGCAACAGTGCCATCGCAACGAGGAACAGGCATGGTTGGACAATCGAAACTTGCATCGGGGGACGAAACTGTAATCGTGACTTCTACGCTGGTTTCACAAACCGTATCATTAGGATCAGTATTCGTCCCTACGGCATTGGCAGGTGTATAAGTTGCTGTCACCATATACGTCCCACTTCCAACACTTGGGTCAAATTGTGTACCTGTTACGCCTCCTGTACCTGTATAAGCAAATGTACCATTAAAACTAGTGGCTCCGTCAGGCATATCATTGGTCAAAGTTGCAGTTAAGTCAATGGCTGGATCACTTGCACACAAACTAGTTGTTGGAGCAAATTGAATGATGGGATAGTAGCAATTATTACTAATCATTGTAACATTTGTACCATTTAAATCAGCAGCATTTATGACTTCATTGTTGGTGCAATCGTATAGCTCCAAAGTATAACCAACTGCATCTAAATGATGGAAAGTGAGGGTGTAAGTTCCAGCAGGATTTTCGATAAATGCGGGCATTGTTGCAGTAATGTCGCTGTTATCAACCGTACTTAAAATACCACTTGAATTGGGACCTACACATAAATCAACTCCTGCTTCGCCTGTTACAACGACGGTTTCCAAAAAGGTTCCATCGCCTGCGCCATTGGCAGTTTGGTCATTGTTACAAACACAAGGATCATAAGCATTAAAACCAAAACAAGCTGCACTAATAGATAAGGTTGTGATACAATCGGGATTGCCATCACTATCATTGTCTGGTGTGTCGCCGTTGCTGTTTGTTATATAGGCTCTAAAATCGGCACTATCGCCATTATTGGTCGGTCCAGGTACGCTCGTTCCTGTGATCCAAGTCATACCACCATCTGTAGAGTATTCGATTACAATACTAGCAGTCGTTGTATTGACACAATTATCCATTACCTCTAAAGAACAAGCATTGGTTAAATCTTGTGTTAAAGCAGGAGGATAAGGATAAATAGATTGCTGGAAGGTGCTGATTAGCGTGTAGGTATCATCGGCAGGATCAGTCGTTCCCATATCACAAGTCAAGTAAGCATTCATTAGATAAATCTCACCAGCACAATCAGAAATACCACTATGATTTCCGTCGGGTTCTAAGCCATTGGGTGGAGTCGTACCATTGATGGCAGCACTACTAGAGTACTCGATAGTTCCCCATCCATTGGGATCTTGTGCCGCATCTAACGGATTGGCTGTAAGGATACTGGCTTTCCAAGCATCATAGTCGGTTGTCGCATCCCCATCACAAATAAGACTTTCTCCGCTCATAACAGTATTAATACTTGGACAAGCCGTACAAGCAGGTTTATTGACCATAAACATTTGAGTACATCCATTGGTTGTCATTACTTCGACGGATTCCATTGTATTACCAGCATAACCAACAGCTTCTGTACTTCCATCAACAGTTGTAGAACCTTCGCTGTCTCCTGCACATTCAAACATAATAGAGTAGTTACAAACATCATCATCTCTGACGATGGTAGGTTCTTGTGCAGGTGGATATAAGGTTAAAGTATAAGTTCCTGCAAGAACATAAGAATCATCCATTCCGAGAGGAGAAGCAAATCCATTGTCATCTAAATCGCACCGAACATAGGCATAGACGGTTTGAACTAGATTATTGCAAGGCCCACCTGCTGCAGTTTCATCCCAAGTATAAGAAGGCTCTGTTGCTGGAGGATTGGTGGAGGCTATATTGGTTGGTGGAGTAGAACTATAAATGATGTCTTCATAAATAGCTCCATCTGGACTTGTATTGGCAGCACCCGTTCCATCAATTGCTTCAACGACTGTTTTCCAGTCAGTAATGAGGGAGCCGACTGTACAAGCACTCATATTACCATCTCTTTCGGTGACGGCAGGACAGGCAGGACAATTACAGATAATTTGAACAGGTGTACCAAATAAACAATCATTGTATTCTGGTGATGGAAAGTTAATAGCACTAACGGCTGGATAGGTTTGTACAATTTCTACATCTGCATCAATAATGGATGTACCACCTCCAAAATCTAAAAGAACAATACATGGGCTTCCTGTAATTGGATCATAAGGACCAACATCATTTTGAGTAATGGTAATCATCGTTCCTGCCATTACATTGTGTGTTATGCTATAAGGTTGAGTAGCACCCGAACCACAACTACCATCTCTAATTCTAACTACTAATGAGCCATTAGGTACGCCATTTGAATCTGTATAATTATTGATTGTTACATTGATCTCCCAAGTAGGTTCGCCTGGATGGTTGATCGGACAAGGAGGCATAGCGTTGGTCGAAAAATCTTGCACTCCTGTACTATATCCTGTTCCAGCTCCACTATTAAATGTATAATGATTGGCTTGGGCATCAGTAATTGTAAGTGCACAGCTTTGTTCTGTAAAAGCAGGTTGGGAGTTGGCAAGCATAGGGGTCGCATAATAGGTTTTTGTATTATCTAATGCATCACAATTAAAACCTAAATCATAGTTGAGTGTCGGATTGCCGGAAGTAGAAGCATAAATAGTATTTGCAGGATTAGATAATGTTCCTCCAATATTTGCACCAGATACAGCGGTATTAAGGCTAGTTTGGTCTGTAACAGAAGTACTGATTGGATTAGTTTCTGTAATCCACCAGCCCACGAGTTGAATATCTCCCAAAACAGTAGCATCTGTAGTTAAACTGACCATATCATTGCCACAAAGTTCCACCATATTGTCTTGTCCAATTTCTGTACCATCACCAGGTTCGGCGGTCACCTCAATCTCAATGGGTACTCTACAAGGTGGATCTTGATAGGAATTGGCATCTTGCATATAGATCGTATAAGTACCAGGCATAGTATTATCTACTACCATCGCAACTTGTGCTGCTGTCAAATCAGTTGCAGCAGATGCAATCAGTGTAGCCGTTGCGTCAGGTCCATCATACCAATCAAAACATCGATTACTTAATCCATTAATGACAGGCGGTGTTTCATTTAAACAAATAGACTGACTTTGTTGATTCATATCGGTTAAGTAGGCAGTTGGATCTGTACAACAAAGGTAAGTATTACAAAAAAGTAAGGCATCATACATTCTTCTCAATTGAAAGTCTGAGAAGGCCGTTGCACACGAAAAGGACCAAT
The DNA here is from genome assembly GCA_020630635.1 of Chitinophagales bacterium. GTDB lineage: Bacteria > Bacteroidota > Bacteroidia > Chitinophagales > UBA2359 > JAHDBB01. The sequence goes on along the minus strand of JAHDBB010000396.1, from coordinate 1,607 downwards.
AACTCATAATATTATCAATCATGTAAGACGGATACATAGCACCATTAGCATCATTTGCACTACCATTATAAGTACAGGAAGGCGCACCATTACAGCCAGTACCGCCACCAGAGCCTGTAATTTCTCTAGGGTCAGGGTCGGTATCACACGTAAAATCACTTTCTGTACAACAAACAGAGTTGTCCGCTAAATCATCTCCCAGATCATTATTACTAAAAGTGTGTCTTAATCCGAAAAAGTGTCCCATCTCATGAGCTAAAGTTGGATACATATGTCCTGTACCACTACAAGCCGTTACACCACAAGCCGAAGCACCAGCAGGATAGCTACCTATTTGATTCATACCGACCAACATTCTAGGATTGCTTGAGTTACCACCTAAAGGAGCATAGCCACCAGCAGGATTTCCAGAAGTTGAAATAATAGTGTTAGCGATATAAATATTGATGACACCAGGAATATTTTCGTTTCTGATTTCCATATCATCATTGTCAGGTGCTGTAGCATCAAAATCAAAAAAGTCAGAGCTACAAATAGGATCGGGTCGAGGACATTCAAAAAACTCTATATTGAGTGGATCAAAAAGTTCATTCAAATAGCAAATTTCATCATCCAATCGTTGATCTATATCACTTAGTAAGCCAGAACAATCATCTTCAGCAATTTGTCTAAATGCAATAGGAACTCTAAATTTGCCACAAGCAGGTGAAGGTAATGCAGGAATACTCGCATCATTATTTTCACAATTAGGACCATATCCTTGATTTAATACGTCACTACAACTGCTTGGTGCAAGTCTATTCAACTCATCAGCATCAATTTCTTCAAAGGTGTTACCACAAGGTAAAATGTGGGAAAAATCATTCTCATATAAAGTATCATCATCGTCTTGTCCATACAGGTTGATACCACTAAGCATAAAAACCATCAACACACTAAAAATTAAAAATCGTTTCTTCATAAGAAAATTATATTTGGTTTAATCAATAAAAAAGACATACTTCTTCCAGTAAGATATTTTTGCGTTTATACCTTTGAGTAATGGAAGGGCAGTAAAAATTTAGGCAAGTAATGAGAAATGATATACCTATCCTATTTCATTAAGAAAGGATCTTAATAAATGAATAGAAAATTCCATTAGTCTTTTAAAGCAATAAAATATAAGTTATGTGGTGTGATAGAATCCTATGTTATATGCAGGTTGAGTAGTTGCTTCAAAAGTGCCTAAGATATAATGTGTTATAAAATATTAGGTTGTATTCATAATTGTTTTTTTAGATTAATTATTGGGTAGAGGCAAATTTAGATAAAAATTATAATATCTAAAATAAAATATAACTTTTTTGCAAAAAAATAAAAGTTAAATTATCTGATAAAGTGTATTTGTTTTTGCTCAAAATATTCTTTTAGGAGCAAACAGTTCCTCTTTCATCGTAACAGAAAGTCCCGCTATCCGTTCTTATTGCTGCTGCCTTGCCACAACCCACGCCAACCACAAACGCAGCAATACCACTTCTATCGGGGCTAGCTGGTTTTAGACACAACCACTGCATAAATTTTCTAAAAAGTATAGATAAAAAGCCTGAAGATTACTTTACTATTTGTTA
>JAHDBB010000395.1 GCA_020630635.1 Chitinophagales bacterium | reverse complement strand
TTAGGTCTGGATCTGAACCCAATTGATCGGCTGCAGTGATTTCGGCTTCATTGACTACGACTCCTTCTACATCCATCGTAGCGGTGATTTCGATGACGGCTGAATCTCCTATCGCAATACTTGGGATCGCCCAAATACCTGTGCCGCTATCGTAGCTGCCTCCACTGTTGTCGCCTGTGTAGGTCAAGCCTGTTGGTAAAGCATCAGTGACTTCTACATTGGTTAATTCTTCGGTGCCATCGTTGTAAACGGTGAGGGTAAAAGTGACAGGATCGCCCATATTAACACTGGCGACATCTACTGTTTTCCCTAAACGTAAAGAAGGTTGTGTACATACTTCTGTGGTGACGGTTATACAATTGCTAAATTCTCTACAATCATTACTGGCACATCCGCCCATCACAGAAGTCATCACTCTATAATAAGTAGTAGCTGATAATGCAGGAGGCGTATAAGTATCACTAGTTTCTCCTGCAATATCGGTAAAACCCTCTATACAAGAAGTCGTACTCATTTGCCACTGATACATAACTCCTGCTGTAGGGCTAGTCGCTGTCAATGTAGTAGGCGTATCTCCTGTACAAATAGTTTGGTCCCCTGTAGCCGTGGCCGCAACAATACTAGCCGTTTCTATATTGAGTGTAACCGTAAATTGTCCACATTGAGAAAGTGCATTTGCACCATCTGAAAATAGTGTAAAGGTACCACAGGCTTGATCTCCATTAATACGAATGGAGTTTTCACAATCATCATAATCAATACCTACATTTCCTGCGTCGGGTGTCCAACTTCCTTCACAAACAATACCATCACAAGTCAAAAAATCTTGTAAATACATGTCTGTTGGATAGGAGATATTGCAGAATAAAGTATCTATGGTTAGTTCAGAGGGATTGGGGCAACATTCTGTTAAAATACCGATGGCTTTAGCATCTCCAGCTTGAGGCACACCTCCAGGTAAGACCTCTAAGGTTACTGGATCAACAACAACTACGCATCGGTCTTGTCCTGCAAGGTATAAAAGTCCATCGTGATAAATAAGGCCTCCTGTCGAATAAATACCCCCATCTGTTGGAGTATCACAATGCTCACCGATAAATACTCCATTACTATCATACTTTTGGAGACAATTACCAAATCCATCACCTACTGTTATGAAATAAATATTACCACTCTCATCAGCAGTAACTCCCACTACAAAATCATCACCAGTAGCGTTGGCTCTAATAGTTGCATCATCTATAAATGCATCATAACAAGTACCATCTACAAAATCTTGGTCGGTCCAATCGCAAATTTTATAAATAGCATGGGCTTCAAACTGCCAGCGTCTAGAAGCATACATGCATCCGTCAGCTCCCAACCAAAGTCCCCAAACATCTCCCCCATCATTGAGACATAAACTTCCTATTGTTGTACCTGAACATAAATCATAGGCGACAATCGTACCTGAAGTACTAGTGGCATAAAGCGTATTATCAATGGAAAAGGAGTTGAAGTAGGATGTACCATCGGGAATGTAATCTGAATTGACAACAGTTCCATCACAAGTTAATTTAAAAATATCTCCTGTTGAGGTACTACTAATATATAGAAATCCATTAAGATCGGTAGAAATACCATGTGGAGATCCAATGCCTGCACTTGCAGCCAACCAGGGACTACCCACTTCTGTCAACACAGTTCCATCATTGGGGTCGATGGCAAATTTATGTACCTCACTATTGATGTGATCATTGAGATAGATATAGTCTGTACAATCACAAGACTGTCCTTGCAGGGGAATGGATAGAACAAACAACATCAAGAGTCCTATAAGCTGTTGTATTTTCTGTATCTGGTTCAAGTTACTTTTCATAAAATTATTATTTATACTTTAAAAGAACATTAATAAAAATATATATTTGTAGTAGTTTTGTTTACGAGTCCTAATACATATTGTTTCCTTTAAACACATCATAATTCTGTAAAAAAATACTTAAAAAAAGCTATTCAAACACATTAAAAACAATACAAATAACTTATAATCAAAAGATTACCTGCTTACAAAAATGGATTTTCAAACGTGTATTTTAACGAAAAGAATAGATAAAATAGCTTTTGATAAGGGTTGTGTCTCCAACAAAATAGCCCCGATAGTAGTGGTATAAATGCAATGTGTTGGCTACCTAAAACTTGGCTGCATTTATAGGAGCGGATAGCGGGACTTTCCTTTGCGACGAAGCACTCAAACTTTCGCTCCTAAGTGAAGCAACAAAAATAAGTTATTCCATGTGACATTGACATTTTCCGATTTTTTAGTTAAAAATACTCGCCTTAGTCCTGCTATGGCTCTGTTTTTCGTCGATATGTCGAACCGCTTAAAAATCAAAAAATCTCTTAGTCCCATTTTGGAATACTTTATTTCTGATACTTCACTAAAAATAAAAAACCACCTTTCCAAAAATGGAAAGATGGTTATCATAAATTATAAACTTCAATTATTGTTGATTAATTTTGAATAACTTGTACCGGTAAACAAAGTTGGGGGGGACAGCAAGTTTCTGTCATTATGGTCACACAATCACTAGCTACCTCACAAACACCTGTTGCACAATTTCCACCACCACTCGTTATCACTCTATAATAAGTGGTGCTAGATAAAGCTGGTGGCGTATAAGTATTGGCTGTGGCTCCTGCGATATCGGTAAAACCATCTGTACAAGAAGTGGTACTCATTTGCCATTGGAAACTGACTCCTGCGGTAGAAGTTGTTGCTGTTAATATCGTTGGAACGTCTCCTTCACAAATCGTTTGCTCACCTGTAACAGTCGCAGCAATAACCTCCACACTTTCAATATTGACTGTAACAGAAAATTGTCCACATTGTGATACGGCATTGGAACCATCGGAAAACAAGGTAAAAGTACCACACGCTTGACCGCTATTAATATCAATGGAGTTATTACAATCATCAAAAGCAATTCCTGTATTGGCTGCATCTGCCGACCAAGCACCTTCACAGATAATGCCATCACAAGTGAGAAAGTCTTGTAAATAAAAATCAGCAGGATAGGGTCCTGCATTACATAAAACCGTATCAATGACCAAATTAGCAGGTACAGGACAACATTCTTTCATAATGGCAATTCCTTTGGCTCGGTCAAAATCAATCTGTCCTTGTCCTGTATCGCCTGTTGGATCGACTGCCGCCCCTAGGTAATTTAAATCCGTATCAAAGGTAGAAATACAATCATCAATCGTTGACATGGTGGAAGAATACAGTTGGTTGGATGTTTCACTATAGACCAAACCTGTCGATAAAAAGAAACCTGTTCCATCATTAGCAGTATCTTCTACATAGCCCAAAAAGTTACCATTTGGATCTAATTTTACTAAGGCATAACTTTCATTGGTTGTTCCTGCTGCGTCCCAATCTGCTATATTCAAATAAATGTTACCGTCTGCATCTGTGGTGATACCTCTTGTTCTCATCACATTATAATTGGGGATTTGAGACTCTAAATAAGTATCTTCCACAAAGATGGGCACACATTGCCCAGAATTGTAGTCGTCAATTGTGTATCGCCAAAGATGACTTTCACCATTATTAGAACCATCTACATAAAAATATTCTGTAACAGGATCATAATAAAATCCCCATATACTGGAAGTGCTTGTTAAACCACACATTTCGACGGTCCCTGTTAATTGTCCAGTACATATATCAAAAGCCTCTCCTACATTGGTATAAAGCGTATTGTCAACAGACATAAAATTATAGTGAGGGTCTGTAACATTGTTGATAACATAATCCGTGACGGGCATCAGGTTTCCATTACAGTCCAAGCGTCTAATCTCTGTGGTATTGTAGCTTCCAGCAATATACAAATAGCCATTAAGGTCTGTTCCCAAACCGTGAGGATTTCCCAATTCGCTGACACCCGTTCCAGGATACCAAGCTTCTCCATTGTTCAATATTTCGGTAAGGCTTCCATCTGCATTTACAGCATATTTATGCACTTTACCTCCATTACTAATTTCGTTTAAATAAATATACTCTGTACAATCACAAGTTTGCCCTTGTAGAGCGAAAGGTAAAAAAGCGACTATTGATAATAGCCAGAGTTGTTTGAATTTGAGTTTGAGTTGTATCATACTTAATTTTTATTTCATTTTGATTAGGAGCGAACTGTTGGGTACTTCGTCGCATCAGTAAGGTCCTGCTATCCGTTCTTATTGCTGCACTCTATTCCTAAAATGCCTTGCTTCGCAGCAATACCACTTCTATCAGGGCTAGATGGATTGGACATTCCCTTTTATTGCCAGAGGGTATAATCTAAATAATGAAATTTATTATCAATAGTCTCATTATAAAAACCATTAAACATAAAGAACATTAGATATAAAATAAGAATAAAAAAATAATATTTCCATATCATTATAATGATACGTTATTTGAGTCTATATGGTCATGCTTTTTTACAAAAAAATACAGAAAAACCACTAACTCAAACTCTCTAAAAACACCACAAAACACTATCAATCAAAAACTTATCTCAAAAGAAACTGATATAATCAAATTTAACTAAAATTATCAATTAATATGATTTTTTCTTTATTAAAACCTTAGTTATGTAATTTTATGCTTTAATATATAACCATTTGACTATTTTAAATGAGAAAAAGAGACAAACTATATCGCTTGATTAAGACATTGGGTAAGGCAGAAAAGAAGCATTTTATGTTATATGCCAATGCTTTTATCAAAAAAGAGAAAAACAGCTATGTTTTACTTTTTCAATACATTGCCAAACATAAAATAGAAAGTGATGAAGAATTATTGGCAATAGCTCCGCCCAATACTTTCAAAAACCTTACAGGAATCAAGACTTACTTGTATAAAAAGATATTGGATTCTTTGATTATTGCCAATCAACATGCTCAATCCGAATTGTACTTGGAATTGTTAAAGGCTCAATGTTTGCATCAAAAAGGATTGTCTGAAGATGCACTCATTATTCTAAAAAACTTGGAGGCAAAAGTAGATACTGCGACCTATAGTTATACCCACCTTGACAACTATCTAATTCAACTTAACATACATGCCTCCAACCCTCATACGAGTACTTTCTATGATGAATTGGGAAGCTTATTAAATAAGATACAATCTTTTTTGGAAATCCAAACGCTAGAGAATCAATATAAGCTTCTTAATATTGAGGCCGTCGCTAAAACTCGTAATCTTAATATAAAAAAGGAACAATCGCACTCCAACCTTATTGATATGTTGCAACATCCCTTGCTCAAAGATACTTCTCATTTAAAAAATGATGCTTGTCATTATCTGTATTATCATACCAAGTTTTTAGTCTTTAACAGCTTAAATGATACAGAAAACATGTTTCAGATAGCTAAAAAACATTTTGAACTTGTATTCAAAAACGAAACACTTATTACCAGAAATATTTTGCTTGGTTGGGGCAATCTTTTAAATGCCTGTATTAGTAAAAACGATGTTGGTTGTTTTCAGCAATATATTCATCTGCTCAATCCTATTGTTCCACAAGATAATACTCAAAAAGGCTACTATGTTTATGTAAAAAATTGGGCATTGTTGAATTTATGTACCAAACTCAAATTAACTGATTTATTTGAAAAAGAGTTTTCCATTGATATTGTGCATTTAGAGACCTCTCCTCACTATCAAAAGCTCTTGTATGTAGAACTTGCCAGTTATTATTTTCACGTCAAAGAGTTTTCTAAAAGTTTGGATATTATTAATAAAGTTTCGCCTAAATTAGAACCCAAGACCAATACTGAACTTTCTTTTAGTTTGCTCTTCTTCTTAAATCATTTAGAACTCAAAAACTATATACTTTGCTATAATCTAATTAATAACTTTCAAAAGAAACTTAAAACACATAAACCCGATGCCATCATTTTTCATAAAATACTCAATACTTTAAAACGTCTAAATAAAAAATTAAATGCTCCTCTCTCCTCTCCTTCTACCATTATTTCTATTTATCAAAAACTCATTGAGCTAGTAGATGCAGAAACTATTTATGCTTATAGCAACATGTATCAATACAACTATTTTAAAAATTGGATCAATGAAAAAATAGCTCTATCAGAGAATTGATTTATAACCACAAGTCAAAAAGGCTTACAGGATTAAGTGAAAGATCAGAAATAAAGTATTCCAAAATGGGACTAAGAGATTTTTTGATTA
>JAHDBB010000394.1 GCA_020630635.1 Chitinophagales bacterium | reverse complement strand
GTCTGGCGAAGACAAGGAAACGAACAGTCAAAACACACAGAGAATGGTTTACAAAGCACCTCACAAAAAATATCATTTTAACCTCAAATTCACGTGATTTAAAGACAAATTTCTTCAGTTAGCAAAAGTATTCGTCCCCTCACGTCCCATCGTCACCAGTCACCAGTCACCAGTCACCAAGAAGTACCTTCCTCAACCATCTAGACCTGATAGCAGTGGTATGGCTGTGTTGTGTGTTGGCGTGGGTTGTGGCGAGGCAGCAGCCATAAGAACGAATAGCAGGGAGACCCACAACGATGAAAGAGTAATAACCGTTCTCTCCTAAAAAATAATCAAAGAAAATCCTTCACTTCATTTTTTAGGATAAAGTTAGGAAAGAAACGAAAAAATCAACAAAATCCAACAATCCTAAAAATCCTGATTCTAGGCGTATGAAGAGAAAAAACCACAAAAAGAAACGTATATTTGTCATTGTTATGAAAAGAGATTTACTAGAAACCATCACTTATACCCAATGTCCGCTTTGTGATAGCTCCAAGATTCATTCCAAATTGAAGCTCAAAGACCATTCTATCAGCAAAGAGGACTTTAGCATCTATACTTGCGATGATTGTGGCTTTTTATTCACCCAACATGTCCCTTCCGAATCACATATTGGTCGATACTATCAAAGCGAAGAATACATCTCTCATTCGGATACAAAAGATGGCATCGTTGCAAAATTGTACCACAGAGTTAGGGACATTATGTTGGATCGAAAATATCAACTGGTAAAATCCTTAAAAACAGGAAAAACTCTGTTAGATATTGGATGTGGAACAGGCTATTTTTTAAATCATATGAAAGGAAAAGGCTATGAAGTATTGGGAATTGAAGTCGATGACAATGCTCGAAATTATGGCATAGAAAAGTTTGGCTTAGACATTTTGCCTCCAAGAGCCTTATTAGACGAAGAAATCCCGCAACAATTTCACATTGTCTCCCTCTGGCATGTATTGGAACACCTTTACAATCCTCAAAATTATATGCGGCTTATTCGAGAACGACTGCACAATGATGGCTATGTTTTGATTGCCTTGCCCAACGCTGATTGTCTGGATGCTCAACACTACAAAGATTATTGGGCAGCCTATGATACGCCTCGACATTTGTGGCATTTTACCCCAAAAACGCTGAAAAAATTGGCAGAAGAAAGCGGTTTTGAGTTAATACAGATGGAACGACTCCCATTTGACCCCTTTTACAACTGTATTTTAAGTGCCAAATACAACAATAGCTCTTTAAGCCTCTTATCTGGCGGATTTTTGGGCTTACGCTCTTATTTAAATAGTCTATCGGATATAGAAAAATCAAGCTCTTTAATATATGTCTTAAAAAAGAGTTAAAACAAGCTATTTTTCCCAACTCCGATTACGATTTTAAGTCTTTAATACATCCTTTCAAAAGCCAAAATATTGACATTTTTTTGATAAAAACATCATTTTTTCTTTAAATTTTCCAAAAAACGGAACAACTTTTGCAAAAATACAATTAGAATATTATATATTGGAACTAGATATGTTCCGCATAACCAAAATCAGTCTTGATATGAAATTCAGAATCACTACTTTATTATGTTGCCTATTTTTTGCAACATCCCTACAAGCACAAAGTGTGGATGACATCCTCAAAAACTACTTTGAAAACACAGGAGGCTTAGACAAATGGAAAAGCCTAAAAAGCACTAAAATGAGCGGTGTGATGGGTCAAGGAGGTATGGAGTTTCCAGGAACCATCTATGCTCAAGCGCCCAATCTCCAAAAAGTGGATGTGGACATCAATGGTAAAAATTTTGTACAAGCGTATGACGGTAAAACCGCTTGGATGATTAATCCTTTTATGGGTGGAGAAAATGCTCAAAAAATGCCAGATGAAATGGCAGAAGATATGGTTGACCAACAATTTGAAGATGACTTTATCAACTACAAAGAAAAAGGTCATACGGTTGAGTTAGAAGGCAAAGAAGAAGTCGAAGGCGCAGAGACATTTAAAGTCAAATTGACGAAGAAAAACGGCAATATTGAATACTACTTCTTTGAGACAGAATATTTTGTGCCGATTATGGTCCGTACGCCTATCAAATCAGGTCCAGGCAAGGGACAAATGTCAGAAACATATCTAAGCGATTACCAAGAGGTGGATGGCTTAATGTTCCCATTTTTTATGGAAACCAAAATGGCTGGTGAAAGTATGCAAAAAATCACCATCAAAGAGATTGTATTGAATAAAGAACAAGAGGTTGATTTCTTTGCTTTTCCTCAAGCAGAAGGCGAACAAGCTGAAGATAAAGAAGCGGCTCCTAAAGCTAGTGATATGAAAAGTGATAAAATGGAAGTGAAAGAGGATGCAAAGGAGGCTAAAGATATGAAAGATGAAAAAATAGAGGAAGAATCTAAAAAGAAGAAGAAAAAGAAACGCAAAAAGAAAAAAGGATAAAATATACACTGTTTTAACCATTAAAGGCTGTCATTCAACGCTCTGTTGGAGCAGCCTTTTTTTATTTTGACTATTCAACAAAAGAATATCAATAATGGCAAACGACTATCAACTTCCTCTTTGTTTTCTAATTTTTATTAGGAGCAAAAGGTAAAGTGCGCTGTCGTTATGGAAAGTCCCGCTATCCGTTCCTATGAATGCAGCCTGATTTTAGGCAGCCAACGCTTCTGCATTCATACCACTTCTATCGGGGCTAGTGGGTTTAGGTCGGGATTTCTTAGTTCCAGAGGTGGTGACGACGGGACGAACTGTTCAGGTTTTACAGGTAGGGGCGACGGGATGTTTACTTTATAAAATTGAATCAACTAGTCTTTGATATAAAATTGCTCTCGTCCCCAAAGCAAGAAATGAACCAAAAACGTCCCGTCGTCCCCAAAGCAAGAAATGAACCGAAAACGTCCCTTTCGTCCCAAAACCACGAAATGAACAGAAAGTCACCAGTCACTTGCCACCAAAAATAAATTAACACCCCAAAACTTTTCCAACATGAATAGACTATTACAAACCATTTTCTACTCATTTATTATCATCATTTTCACCTCAAGCGTTCAATCACAGGACAGCGAACCCAAAAAACTATCAGGCAAAGCCCTCTTTGGAGGATTAAGTGCCAGACAAATTGGACCAGCCGTTATGAGTGGACGTGTTACCAGCTTAGATGTCGTCAACAAAGAACCTGAAATCATCTATGTAGGGGCAGGAGGCGGAGGTGTTTGGAAGTCGATTAGCGGAGGAGCCAACTTTCGCCCCATCTTCGACGACCATTCCCAATCCATTGGCACCATCACCATTGACCAAAATCATCCAGACACCCTTTGGGTAGGAACAGGCGAACCCTGGCCCCGTAACAGTGTTTCGATAGGCACAGGTATTTACAAATCAACAGACGGTGGAGCCACTTGGCAAAACAAAGGACTCAAAGACAGCGAACGCATTGGCGACATCATTGTTCATCCCAACAATCCCAATACGGTCTATGTAGCTGTTTTAGGTCATTTATGGGATGCCAACGAAGAACGAGGCATTTATAAAACCACTGATGGTGGAGATACTTGGGAACGCATTTTTTACATAGACGAAAATACAGGTTGTACGGACTTAGCCATCGACCCCGATAACCCTGATGTATTATATGCTACAATGTGGAGTTTTAGACGCTATCCTTGGTCGTTTGACTCTGGATTTACAGGTAATAGTGGTGTATATAAAACCACCAATGGCGGCGCAGATTGGAATACCATCCATGAAGGTTTACCCCAAGATACTTTAGGACGAATGGCCATTGCTGTTGCTCCTTCTAATGGCAATGTACTCTATCTTTCTGTAGAGGTAAAAGACAAAGATGGTAAAGGACTTTATCGTTCTGATAACAAAGGTAAAAGTTGGAAAAAAGTAAGCAACGACTTTGGCACTACAGTTAGACCTTTCTATTTTTCTCATATCGTAGTTGATCCAACGGACGAAAATACAGTAACAAAATGTGGATTATTTCTAATCATTAGCGAAGATGGTGGAGAACGTTTTAGAAGCGTTAGTGGTAATGTACACTCCGATTCTCATGCTGTCTGGATCAATCCCAACAACAATAAGCATATTATCTTAGGAACCGATGGAGGGGTTTATGAATCAGTAGATAAGGGTTATTCCTTTAAGATGTTTATGAACTTACCCCTTTCACAGTTTTACCATATTAGCGTCGATATGGATGAACCCTATAATATCTATGGAGGTTTACAAGACAATGGTTCTTGGTTTGGACCTTCTCAAAAAGCAGGCGGTATCTCTAACAGTGATTGGAAATTTACCTTTGGTGGAGATGGTTTTTACTCTTTCCGTCATCCTACCGATCCTGACATTATTTTTGCAGAATATCAAGGCGGTAACTTAGCTCGTTACAACAAAAAAACAGGAAGAGCCAAAGAGATCAAGCCTTATCCAAGTCAAGACGATCCCAAATTTCGATTCAATTGGAATGCACCGATTCATTTAAGCCCCAATGATCCAGAACGCATTTATTTTGCTGGACAATTTTTATTTATGTCCAATGACAAAGGGGATACTTGGAAAAAAATATCAGATGACTTAACCACCAATGATCCTAAAAAACAAGAGCAAAGTAAGTCTGGCGGATTATCTATCGACAACTCTACCGCTGAAAACCACTGTACGATTTATACCGTAGCAGAATCCTATAAAAACGGCAATACGGTTTGGGTAGGTACAGACGATGGAAACCTACAAGTCACCAACAATGGCGGTAGTACTTGGACCAATGTAGTTAAAAATATTCCTGACCTTCCTGCCAATACTTGGGTGACATTCATTGATCCCAGTCATCATGATGCCAACACCGCTTATGTAACATTCGATGGACATCGTACAGGTGACATCAATACTTACTTATATAAAACAACCGACTTAGGAAAAACGTGGACTCGCTTGATCTCTGATGATTTGGAAGGATATGCTTTATCTGTACGAGAAGATCCCGTCAATCCCAACTTACTTTTCTTAGGAACAGAATTTGGGCTATATATTTCAATAGATGGAGGTGAAACTTGGTCAAGATTTGAAAATGGTGTTCCCAAAGTGGGCGTACGAGATATGGTCATTCATCCACGAGACCATGCTTTAGTGATGGGAACGCACGGAAGAGGGGTGATCATCTTAGACGATCTTTCTCCTTTGCGCCAAGTAAAACCAGAAGTCTTAGCTAAGAAAATTCACTTTTTTGACACCGAGCCTGTCATCTTAAAAGATCCAGGAGCTGGCGGCAATTGGTTTGGAGGCGATGGCAATTTTGTAGGAGATAATCCCAATCGTTCTGCCCAAATTGTTTACTATATGGACAAGCGACATACCTTTGGAAAGATGTACATTGAGGTGTACAATGAAAAAGATGAGTTGCTCAGAACCTTGCCTGCTGGCAAAAGTGCAGGTATCAATATCGTAGAAATGCCAACTCAACTCAACAAACCTAAATCAGCTCCCACCAACAATCGAATGGCTTTATTTGGCTCGCTGTTTGGTCCCAATCTTCCTGCTGGAAAATATAAGGTGCGTTTAGTCAAAGGCAAAGAAGAATATACAAGCAACTTTGAACTTCAAAATGATCCCAAATCTATTTACAGCGAAAGTGATCGAAAAATACAGTCCGAAGCTACTTATCAATTGTATGATATGACCGAACAATTGGCTCATCTGTACTACAATTTGGAGGAGATGAAAGATCAAGCCAATAAACATGCCAAAGTACAAGAATCAATGAAGGAAGACTTGGAAAAATTTACTAAAAAAGTCGATGATTTTGGCAATACCATAGTGGCATTGGGTGGAGATTTTTATGTAGATGAAGACGAAAAAATTCGTGAACGTATCTCTGATTTATACCGTCAAATTAGCAGCTATCCAGGTCGCCCATCCAATTCACAGTTGGATCGTATCAAAGTTTTAGCCAAAGATTTTGAGAAAGTAGTTGCAGATTTTGAGGCTATTAAAGCTACGGACTTATTGGCTATAAATGAAGCCTTAAAAACAGCAGAAGCTCCCGAAATCAAATTGACTTCTTTTGAAAGTTTCATCAAAGATGAATAATTTTTTAATGATGAATGGTAAATTATAAATGATGAATGCAGTTCGGTTCCTATTTTTTATTAGGAGCGAACTTTGATTGCTTCGTCGCAATGGAAAGTCCTGCTATCCGTTCT